>DASYCF010001335.1:0-8076 GCA_036500365.1 Byssovorax sp. | reverse complement strand
CCGCGTCGCCGCGCCCGCGTCGGCTTCGTCAGGGCCCGAGTCGGTCGCCGCGCCTGTGGGCTCGCTCCTGCGATCGAGCCCGAACGGCCCCGTCGACTCGGTGCTCGCGGCCGCCGTCATCGCGCTCATCGGCTTCGGCGTCGTCATGGTCGACAGCGCGAGCGCCATCGAGGCGACGGTCCGCTACCACGACGCGCAGTTCTTCCTGAAGCGGCAGGCGGCGTTCGCGATCGTCTCGATCCTCGTCATGTGGCTCGTCAGCCGCGTCGACTACCGGCGGCTCAAGCTGCTCACGTACCCCGTGCTCCTCGGCGTCACGGGGCTCCTCGTCGTGTGCGTCGCCGGCCTCGGCCACCGCGCGGGCAACGCGTACCGCTGGATCGAGCTCGGGCCCGTGCACATCCAGCCGGCCGAGATGGCGAAGCTCGGCATCGTGCTGTGGCTCGCGTACTCGCTCTCGAAGAAGGCCGATCGCATCAAGAGCTTCTCGGTCGGCTTCCTGCCGCACCTGCTCGTCGTCGGCGTGCTCGTGATCCTGTGCCTCAAGCAGCCCGACTTCGGGAGCTCCGTCGTGCTCCTGTTCCTCACGTTCACGCTGCTGTTCGTCGCCGGCGCGCGCCTCCCGTACATCGCGTCGTTCACGATGCTCATGGCGTTCGGCGCCGCGATCCTCGTGAAGTTCTCCGGCTACCGCTCGGCGCGCGTGCTCGCGTGGATGGACATGGACGCGAACAAGGACGGCCTCGCCTACCAGCCGTTCCAGAGCGTCATGAGCTTCGGCTCCGGCGGCTTCGCGGGGCTCGGCCTCGGCCACGGCTACCAGAACCTGTACCTCCCCGAGGCGCACAACGACTTCATCAGCGCCATCATCGGCGAGGAGCTCGGCTTCGTCGGCGTGCTCCTGGTCTGCTCGATGTACCTGCTCATCGTCGCGCGCGGCGTGAAGATCGCGCTCGAGGCGCACGACGACTACGCGAGCTTCCTCGCGTTCGGCATCTCGACGATGTTCGGCGTGCAGGCGCTCGTGAACCTCGCCGTCGCGATGGCCATCCTGCCGACCAAGGGTCTCACGCTCCCGTTCCTGAGCTACGGCGGCTCGTCGCTGCTGGTGAACGCGGCGGCCGCGGGGATCCTCCTCAGCATCAGCCGACCGCGCAAGGCGCTCGCGCCAGAGCCGATCGCGCGCGCGCCGGGCCCTGACCCGAGCGCGTCCGCCATCGTCGCCACCACCGCCGACGAGGGGGCGGCGTCGTGGTGACGGTCCTCATCGCAGGCGGCGGCACGGGCGGCCACGTCTTCCCGATGGTCGCCGTCGGTGACGCGGTGCGCGCCGCCCAGCCGGACGCGCGCGTCGTCTACGTCGGCACCGCGCGCGGCATCGAGCAGCGCGTGATGGGCGAGCGCGGCGACGACCTGCGCCTCCTCGACATCGAGCCCTTGCGCGGCGGCGGCGCGAGGCAGCTCGCGAGGGGCGCGTGGGCCGCGGCGCGTTCGATGTTCGCCGCGCGCGCGCTCGTGAAGGAGCTCGCGCCGAGCTGCGTGCTCTCCGTCGGCGGCTACGCGGGCGGCCCCGTGTCGCTCGCGGCCAAGTCGCTCGGCGTGCCCGTCACGCTGCTCGAGCCGAACAGCGTCGTCGGCCTGTCGAACAAGCTCCTCGCGCCGTTCGTCGCGCGCGCGTACACGGCGTTCCCCGAGGTCGAGAAGGCGTTCGCGAAGCGCGTCGTCGTGCGCGCCGGCGTGCCGCTGCGTCGCAGCTTCGAGCCGGCGCCGCACGCGCGAAGGAGCGGCGCGCTCGCCGTGCTCGTCCTCGGCGGGAGCCTCGGCGCGAAGGCGCTGAACGAGGTCGTCCCGCGCGCGATCGCCGACGCCGTCGCGGCGCGCGTCGATCTGCGCGTCGTGCACCAGACCGGCAAGGATCGCGACGTCGAGACGCGCGCGCGCTACGCCGAGCTCGGGCTCGGCGATCGCGCGGAGGTCGCCCCTTTCATCGACGACGTGCCCGCCGCGCTCGCCGCCGCCGACGTCGTGATCGCGCGGTCAGGCGCGTCGTCTTGCGCAGAGCTCTGCGCGATCGGCCGCGCGAGCGTCCTCGTCCCGTTCCCGTTCGCGGTCGACGATCACCAGTACAAGAACGCGCGCTCGCTCGAGGCCGCGGGCGCCGCGATCGTGATCCGGCAGAGCGACGCGACGCCGGCCCGCGTCGCCGCCGAGCTCGCGAAGTTCGGCGCCGACCCTGCGCTCGCCGAGCGCATGGGCGAGCGCGCGCGCGCACGCGGCAACCCGCGCGCCGCGGCCCTCATCGCCGAGGATCTGCTCGCGCTCGCGCGCGGCGAAGGGGAGGCGAGCTGATGTTCCGCGGACGCGTCCGTCACGTTCACTTCGTCGGCATCGGCGGCGTCGGCATGAGCGGCCTCGCCGAGATCCTCCGCACGCTCGAGTTCGAAGTCTCGGGCAGCGACCTGAAGGAGGGCGACACGACGCGCCGCTTGAAGGAGCTCGGCGTGCGCATCGACGTCGGCCACGCCGCGCACAACATCTCCGGCGTCGACGTCGTCGTCTACTCGAGCGCGATCGACCGCGAGAACCCCGAGATCAACGAGGCGCGCGCGCTCGGCATCCCCGTCATCACCCGCGCCGAGATGCTCGCCGAGCTCATGCGCGTCAAATACGGCGTCGCCATCGCGGGCTCGCACGGCAAGACGACGACGACCTCGCTCGTCGCGACGGTGCTGCGCGCGGCCGGCCTCGACCCGACCGTCGTCGTCGGCGGCAAGATGGCCGCGCTCGGCTCGAACGCGCGGCTCGGCGCGGGCGATCTGCTCGTCGCCGAGGCCGACGAGAGCGACGGCTCGTTCCTGCGCCTCACGCCTACGATCGCCGTCGTCACCAACATCGATCCCGAGCACCTCGATCACTACGGCTCGCTCGACAACCTGAAGCAGGCGTTCGTCGAGTTCGCGACGCGCGTGCCCTTCTACGGCATCGCCGTCCTGTGCCTCGATCACCCGCACGTGCAGGACATTTTGCCGAAGATCCAGCGTCGCCACGTCACGTACGGCGTCTCGCCGCAGAGCGACTACTCCGCGCGCGGCGTCCAGTTCCGCGGCCTCGAGACGACGTTCAACGCCTACCGGCGCGGGCAGGCGCTCGGCGGCTTCACCGTGAAGATGCCGGGCGCGCACAACGTCTTGAACTGCCTCGCGACGCTCGCCGTGGCCGACGAGCTCGAGGTCCCGCTCGACGTGACCAAGCAGGCGCTCGCCTCGTTCAGCGGCGTCGCGCGCAGGTTCACCGTCATCGGCGTCGTCGCGGGCGTCACGCTCGTCGACGACTACGGCCACCACCCGGCCGAGGTGCGCGCGACGATCGACGCCGCGCAGCGCGCGTTCCCCGGCGAGGGTCACCGCATCGTCGTCGCGTTCCAGCCGCACCGGTACACGCGCACGCGCGACCTCTTCGACGACTTCACGCGCGCCTTCAACCAGGCCGACGTGCTCATGGTCACCGACATCTACGCCGCCGGAGAGGCGCCGATTCCGGGCGCGAGCGCCGAGAAGCTCGTGCAGGCGATCCGCGAGCACGGCCACCACGACGCGACGTACGTCGCCGACAAGGCCGAGCTGCCGGACGCGCTCGAGCGCGTCGTGCGACCGGGCGACGTCGTGATCGCGCTCGGCGCCGGCGACGTGAACCGATCCGTGCGCGCGCTGAAGGCGAAGCTCGAGGCGAAGTTCGGCTCGACGCCGACGCCGCCGAAGGTCGCCGAGGGGCCGACGTGAGCGCGCCGAGGAACAGCCGTCGTCCGTCGGCGCCGCCGCCCGCGCCCGCCGCTTCGAAGAAGCGCAAGGTGGATCTGCTCGCGTCGCAGGGCGACGAGTCGCCGCCGCCGGGGCCGACGTCGACGAGCGTGCGCCCGCCGTCGAACGCCGCGCCCGCCGCGCCGACGAAGCGCATCACGGAGTCGAAGGTCTTCAAGGGCCTCTCGCTCGTGACGGGCGTCCTCGTCGTCGCGGCCGCGTCGCTCTCCGTCGCGTACGGCGCGCGTCGCTACGTGACGACGAGCCCGCGCTTCGCGGTGCGCACCGTCGCGGTCGACGGGATGCACCGGCGGACGGCCGCGCAGATCGCCGCCGCGGGCGGGCTCGAGGTCGGCAAGAACGTCTTCTCGATCGACCTCGCGCGCGCGGGCGCCATGATCACGCAGGACCCGTGGATCGAACGCGCGACCGTCGCGCGCACGCTGCCCGGCACGCTGCGCGTCACCGTCGCCGAGCGCGACGCGGCGGCGATCGTCGCGATCGGCCCGTCGCTCTACCTCGCCACGCGCGACGGGGATCTGTTCAAGCGCGTCGAGGGCGACGACCCGAGCGATCTCCCCGTCGTCACCGGGTTCCTGCCCGATCAGGTCGCGAGCGATCGCCCCGGCGTCGTCCTCGCGGTCAAGCGCGCGCTCGACGTCGCCGACGAGATCGATCGCGCCGGCCTCGGCAAGCGCTACCCGGTGCAGGAGCTCCACCTCGAGCGCGACGGCGCGCTCGTCGTCATGGCCGGGCGCGAGGCGATCGCGCTGCACCTCGGCCACGCGCCGTTCCGCGACAAGATCGAGCAGGCCGCGCGCGTGCTCGGCGAGGTCGGAAGGCGCCGCGCGAGCGCCTCGGTCGTGTTCCTCGACAACGACGCCCACCCCGAGCGCGTCGTCGTGAGGGTGCGATGAAGGCGCATGTCGCACCCCCGATGCGCGGTGAATCAAACGCGATTTCGGCGCAGGAACTTGGCCGGTATCGGAGCCCCATGGCAATCGTGTCGTGTTCGCACGAGGTTCCTGAATGAAGACCCGGATGGATACGACCGAGATCGTGGTCGGGCTCGACATCGGCACCACCAAGGTGGCCGCCGTGGTGGGCGAGGTCGACGTCGACGGCATCACGATCCTCGGGGTCGGCACGGTGCCTTGCCGCGGCCTCCGCAAGGGCGTCGTCTCGAACATCGACTGGACCGTGCGCGCGATCACCGACGCGATCGAGGCGGCGCAGACGATGGCCGGCGTCGAGATCCGCACCGTCTACGCGGGCGTCGCCGGCAGCCACATCCGCTGCCTCTCGAGCGACGGCGTCGCCGCGATCTCGGGCGGCGAGGTCACGCGCGTCGACGTCGACCGCGTGCTCGAGGGCGCGCGCGCCATCCCGGTCGACGCCGATCGGCAGATCCTCCACGTGCTCCCGCGCGAGTTCATGGTCGACAACCAAGACGGCATCCGCGACCCGGTCGGCATGGCGGGCGTGCGCCTCGGCGTGAAGGTGAACCTCATCACCGCCGCGACGAGCTGCGTGCAGAACGTCGTGCGCTGCGCCGAGCGCTGTGGGCTCACGGTCGCCGACGTCGTGCTCGAGCCGCTCGCGAGCGCCGAGGCCGTGCTCAGCGAGGACGAGAAGGAGATCGGCGTCGCCGTCGTCGACATCGGCGGCGGCACGACCGACCTCCTCATCTACGTCGACGGCGGCATCGCGCACGCGAGCGTCGTCCCCGTCGGCGGCAACAACATCACCGGCGACATCTCCGCGGGGCTCCGCACGCCGATGGCCGAGGCCGAGCGCATCAAGCGCAACTTCGGCTGCGCGCTCGGCCGCATGGTCGGCGACGACGAGGAGATCGAGGTGCCCGGCGTCGGCGGCCACGGCCCGCGCAAGGCCGCGCGCCGCGTGCTCTCCGACATCATCGAGCCGCGCGTCGAGGAGATCTTCGCCGTGCTGCGCAAGCGCATCGAGGACACGGGCCTGCTCGATCAGCTCTCCGCGGGCGTCGTGCTCACGGGCGGCGCCGTGCTGCTCGACGGCATGACCGACTTCGCCGAGGAGATCCTCGGCATGCCCGTGCGTCTCGGCGTGCCCGTCGGCGTGCGCGGGATCATGCAGCTCGTCGCCGGCCCGCAGTACGCGACGGGCGTCGGCCTCGTGCAGTACGGCGCGCAGGCGTTGGCCCAGGCGCGCGAGCGCCAAGAGGCGACCGACGGTCGCCCCGAGCCGCGCCGCACCCAGCTCGGGAGCGGCCGCGCGCCCAAGGGTCACGACGAAGAAGACGTGGAGATCCCGCGCCAACGCGCGGTGGGCTTCTGGAACTGGATTCGGGCAGCATTCTGAAATGACGTAGGAGGAGAAGTTTGTTAGACAACACGGTTTGAAGCCGTGGTCCAAGGTGCAGGCTCGCGAAGGCGAGCGCGACCTCCGACGGGAAGAGGCGCCCGGGAGAGGTCGGTCAGAGCGGATGAGTCGAGGGGGCGCAGGCGAGTCAGCCGGCGCAATGCGGGGCCACGGCCCCGCGGCATCGAGCGCACGGGGCGCGCCGCATGCCGAGCGGATATCCGGGAGGAGTGCGATGAGTTTCTCGATCGATTTCGCCGACGAGAGCGCCGGCTACGACGCGCGCATCAAGGTGATCGGCTGCGGCGGCTCGGGCGGCAACGCCGTCAACACGATGATGAACTTCGGCCTCGAAGGCGTGGAGTTCATCGTCGTCAACACCGACGCGCAGGCGCTCGGCTCGAGCGCGGCGCCGTCCAAGGTCCACATCGGCCAGAACATCACGCGCGGCCTCGGCGCCGGCGCCGATCCCGAGAAGGGCCGCAAGGCCGCGCTCGAGGACGTGCAGCGCATCAAGGAGATGATCACCGGCGCCGACATGGTGTTCGTGACCGCCGGTATGGGCGGCGGCACCGGCACCGGCGCCGCGCCCGTCATCGCCCAGCTCGCCCGCGAGGAGGGCTGCCTCACCGTCGGCGTCGTGACCAAGCCGTTCTTCTTCGAGGGCAAGCAGCGCTCGCGCCGCGCCGAGCTCGGCCTCGCCATGCTGAGCGAGCAGGTCGACACGCTCATCACGATCCCGAACCAGAAGCTCCTCTCGCTCGGCGATGAGGACCTCTCGTTCGTCGAGGCATTCCGCAAGGCGGACGAGGTGCTCTACCAGGCGATCAAGGGCATCAGCGATCTCATCACGCAGAACGGCATCGTGAACGTCGACTTCGCCGACGTGAAGACGGTCATGAGCAACATGGGCCGCGCGCTCATGGGCACCGGCTGCGCCAAGGGCCAGGGCCGCGCGCGCCTCGCCGCCGAGATGGCGATCGCGTCGCCGCTCCTCGACGACATCTCCGTCGAAGGCGCGACCGGCGTGCTCATCAACGTCGTCGGCGGTCCCGACATGCGCATGCGCGAGATCGAAGAGGCCGCGACGCTCGTGCAGGAGCAGGCGCACGAGGACGCGAACATCATCTTCGGCGCCACCGTCGACGAGACGATGGGCGACGCGATCAAGGTCACCGTCATCGCGACGGGCTTCGAGCACGCCGTCGCCGAGGTGCCGTCGTCGCTCGCGAGCGCGAGCTCGGGCCGGCTCGATCAGGGCTTCGGCTCTTCGTCACGGTCCGCGCAGCCGGTCAGCGTGCAGGTGCCCGCGAGCCTGACGCGCCCGACCGCGCCGCCGCAGCAGCGCCTCGGCAACGCGCCGCCCACGCAGCGCCAGCCGAGCCGCCTCGACGAGATGCCCTTGCCGACGCGCCGTCCCGCGCCGGGGCAGGCGAGCGCCGCGTCGGGTCCGCCGTCGTCTGCTGCCCGCACGCGCGAGACGTTCGTGCCGCCGCTCGACTCCGAGTGGGACACCCCCGCCTTCCAACGCCGCGGGCAATGACCGCGCTGGTCTCTACTGCGCATCCCCGTGGCGTCGGTCGCGCGTGCTCGCGTGCGTGAGCACGCTCCGCGCGACGCTCTCTAGCCACGGGGCGCGCAGCGAGACCAACGCGGTCATTGCCAGGTCCTCGCGAGGGGCTGCGCGAGACCGGGCCGGCGTCGCGAGAGGCGACGCGAGGTGGGGCGGGCGTCGCGAGGGGGCGACGAGGCTTCGCGCGGGGCGGCGGTGAGTTGACGCCGGTGGGGGGCGACTTATTGTCGCGATCGTTCTATGTCGCGCTCGGGCGCACGGGGCGGTGCGGCGGCGAAGCCGGTCATGAGTCAGAAACGCGATTACTACGAGGTCCTCGGCGTCGCGCGCGAGGCCTCGGCCGACGACATCCGCAAGGCGTACCGG
>DASYCF010001334.1:0-9136 GCA_036500365.1 Byssovorax sp. | reverse complement strand
CCGGGCTCGGCTCGAACTTCACGCTGTTCCTGCCGATCGGAGCGCTCGACTTCGACCGCGCCGCGCCGCGCGTGGACGCGCGCGTCGACGCCCCGCGCGAGCCGCCGTCGCTCCGTGAGGTCCCGCTGCTCCCGCCGCGCGAAGAGGGCGAGCCGATCGCGTCGCTCGGCCAGCAGCTCCGCGGCCAGAAGGTGCTGGTGATCGACGACGACGCGCGCAACGTCTACGCGGTGGCGAGTCTCCTCGAGAGCCGCGGCGCGCAGGTCATCTTCGCCGAGAGCGCGCGCCAGGGCATCGACGCGCTGGCGGAGAACCCCGACATCGCCGTCGTCCTGATGGACATCATGATGCCCGAGATGGACGGCTACGAGGCGACGCGGGAGATCCGCCGCAAGAGCGAGCTCCAGTCGCTGCCGATCATCGCGCTCACGGCCAAGGCGATGCCCGGTGACCGCGAGAAGTGCATCGAGGCCGGCTGCAGCGACTTCGTGCCGAAGCCCGTCGACACGACGCGGCTGCTGCGCGTGATGTGCCAGTGGGTGGGCAAGGCGTGAGCCCCGCCGCGCTCGAGACGTCGGGAGACCGCTTCGACGGGGTCGGCGCGTCCGACCGCGATCTGCCTCCCGACGTCGAGAACGAGGGCGCGGCCGTGCTGTGCGTCGACGATCACCCGGAGAACCTCTCCGCGCTGACGGCGATCCTGAAGCCGCTCCGGATCCGCGTCGTCACGGCGCTCGGCGGCTCGCGCGCGCTCCTCGCGCTCCTCCGCGACACGTTCGCCGTGGTCCTGCTCGACGTCGCGATGCCGGAGATGAACGGCATCGAGGCGGCGTCGATCATCAAGTCGCGCGAGCGCACGCGGCACACGCCGATCATCTTCCTCACCGCGGGCGAGGCCGACCTCGAGCAGGCGAAGCAAGGCTACGCGGCGGGCGCCGCGGACTACCTCTTCAAGCCGCTCGACGCCGAGGTCGTCCGCGCGAAGGTCTCGGTGTTCGTCGAGCTCCACCGCCGCGGCGAGAAGATCGCGCGGCAGGCGGCGCTCCTCCGCGACGCCGAGCGCCGGCAGCGCGAGCTCGAGCTCGACGAGCTCCGCCACCGCGTCGAACGCCGCTACCAACACCTCGGCGACGCGGTCTCGCAGCTCGTGCTGCGCGCGCGCGTCGACGGCACCGTCGACTTCGCGAACAAGCGCTGGGTCGACTTCACCGGCGCTTCGCTCGGCGCGTCGACGGGCGACGGCTGGCAGCGGGCGCTCCACCCGAACGACGCCGAGCGCTTCGTCACGCAGTGGCACGCCGCCGCCGCCGGGGGCGATGCGTTCCGCGCCGAGTGCCGGCTCCGCGCGGCGAGCGGAGCCTATCGGTGGTTCCTCTGCGAGGGCGCGCCCGAGCGCGGCCCGGCTCACGCCGCCCTGTCCGGCGCCGACGAGGGCGAGGCCTCCGCGCCGACCTCGGCCACGCGCGACTCGACGCTCATCGGCCTCGTCGCGAGCTTCACCGACGTGACCGAGCAGAAGCGCATCGACGAGGAGCGCGCGGAGCTCCTTCAGCGCGAGCACGCGGCGCGGCTCGACCTCGAATCGGCGCTGCGCCGGTCCGACCTCATGGCGTCCGCGGGGCAGGTGCTCTCGCGCTCGCTCGACCCCGCGGACGTGCTCGGCGGCCTCGCTGGCGCCTTGGTGGAGTGGCTGGCCACGTGGTGCGTCGTCGACCGCGTCGTCGCGCCCGCAGACGGACGCGGCGCGCCCGTGCTGTCGCAGATCGCGTTCGCGCACGCGTCCGAGGAGCTCCGACCGCTCGGCGCCGAGCTCGGTCGGGACGCGACGCCGGCGGCCGAGTCGGGCGTCGCGAGCGTCCTCGCGGGCGGCGAAGCGACCCTCTGCGCGTCGACGGACGCCGCGTCGCTCGCGCGCGCGCTCGGCACAGAGCAGGTCGGCGTCGTCGAGCGGCTCGGCGCGGTGTCGTGCATGTGGGCGCCGCTCCGCGTCCGCGGCGAGGTCATCGGCGCGCTCACGCTCGTCTCGCGCGACCGAGCGTTCGGCCCCGTCGATCTCGCGCTCGCGATCGACCTCGCCCATCGCGCCGCGCTCGCGCTCGACAACGGTCGGCTCTTCGCGGAGGCGCAGGACGCGATCCGCCTGCGCGAGGACTTCGTCTCCATCGCGTCGCACGAGCTCCGCACGCCGCTCTCCGCGCTCCAGCTGCAGGTCGAGAGCGCGCGCGTCATGCTGCGCGGCGCCACGCCCGACCCGGTGCGGCTGCTCGGCAAGCTCGACGTCGCCGAGCGGCAGGTCGGTCGCCTCACCCGCCTCGTCGGCGAGCTCCTCGACGTCTCGCGCATCCGCGCCGGCCGCCTCGAGCTCGATCGCGAGGACGTCGATCTCGTCGAGGTCGTGCGCGAGGTCATCTCGCGCTTCTCGTACGAGATCTCCCGCAGCCAGACCGCCGTGAACGTCGACATGCCCGAGTCGCTGGTCGTCCACGTCGATCGGCTTCGCCTTGATCAGGTCATCACGAATCTCCTGCACAACGCGCTGAAGTACGGGCGCGGTCGCCCCGTCGAGGTGAGCCTCTGCGCCGACGGCGACGTCACGCGCCTCCACGTTCGCGATCAGGGCATCGGCATCGCCGAGGACGACGTGGGGCGCGTCTTTGGCCGCTTCGAGCGCGCCGTCTCGTCGCGCTCGTACGGCGGCATCGGCGTCGGGCTCTACATCGTCGACCAGATCGTGCGCGCCCACGGCGCCGCAATCCGCGTCGAGAGCGCGCTCGGGGAGGGGTCGACGTTCGTCGTCGAGCTCCCCACCGCCGCGACGACGCCGGACCGAGCAGCGGCCCCGGCGCACGAGCCCTGAGGCGCGGCTATCCTGTTCGCCGTGGTCGAGCTCGTCGCGCTGATCGTCGCCGAGTACGACCCGGCGATCGCGTTCTTCGTCGACGTGCTCGGCTTCGATCTCGTCGAGGACTCGCCGAGCGCGACGAACGACGGGCGCCCGAAGCGCTGGGTCGTCGTCAGGCCGCGCGGCGCGGAGACAGGCATCCTGCTCGCTCGCGCCGAAGGCGACGAGCAGCGCGCCGCGATCGGTCGGCAGCACGCCGGGCGTGTCGGCTTCTTCCTGCGCGTCCAGGACTTCGAGGCTCGCCTCGCGGTCATGCGCGCCGCGGGCGTCGCCATCGTGTCGGCGCCGCGCGACGAGCCGTACGGCCGCGTGGCGGTGTTCCTCGATCTCGAAGGCAACCCGTGGGACCTGCTCGGTCCGCGGCCGGCAGTCACCTGATCGACGTCTCGCCGCGCGTCGGTCCGCGCGGCTGCGGCTTGCGCTCGTCTGCGGTCCGGGGGACGCTCTCGGCGTTGTCGCGGGAGTCCATCCAGGCCGTCGTTCGCCGTCGCCTCGCCGCCGAGGTCGGCCGGATCGAGAAGCGCGCGCCGTTCACGGTCGGCCTCGCGTACCCGTCGCCGTACCGCGCCGCGATGAGCTCGCTCGGCTACCTGTCGATCTACAAGGCGATCCAGGAAGAGCCCGGCATGGCGTGCGAGCGCGTCTTCCTCGCCGACCCGGAGCACGCGGGGACGGCGCCCGCCTCGTACGAGTCGGGGAGCGCGCTCGCGAGCTTCCCCGTGGTCGCCCTGTCGGTCGCGTACGAGCTCGAGCTCGCGGGCGTCGTCCAGCTGCTCGAGGCCGCGAGCATCGCGCCGCTGCGTGAGGCCCGCGACGCGCGCGCGCCGCTCGTCGTCTGCGGCGGTCCGCTCACGTTTTCGAACCCGCTCCCGCTCGCGGCGTTCGCCGACGTCGTGATCATGGGCGAGGCGGACACGCTCGCCGTCGACGTGCTGCGCGCCGTGCGCGACGCGAGCGGCGATCGCGACGCGCTGCTCGACACGCTCGCCGCGATCCCTCACGTGTTCGTGCCCGCGCGGCACGGCGACCGCATGCCGCCGGTCGCGCAGTGCGACGACGCGCTCCTCCCCGCCTGGGCTCCGATCCGCACGCCCGACACGGAGCTCTCGGACATGTTCCTGATCGAGACCGAGCGCGGCTGCTCGCGCGGGTGCACGTACTGCGTCATGCGTCGGTCCACGAACGGCGGCATGCGCCTCGTCGACAAGGACAAGATCCTCGGCCTCGTCCCGGACGACGCGCGGCGCGTTGGCCTCGTCGGCGCGGCGGTGAGCGATCACCCGAAGATCGCGGACATCGTGCGCGCGCTGGCCGATCGAGGGTGCCAGGTCGGCCTCTCGAGCCTGCGCCCCGATCGCCTGAGCGACGACCTCGTCGGTGCGCTGCGCCTCGGCGGTTACAAGACGCTGACGACGGCGATGGACGGCGCGAGCGAGCGCGTGCGCGACACGCTCGAGCGGCGCGCGCGCCCCAAGCACCTCACCCGCGCTGCCGATCTCGCGCGGAAGCACGGCATGAAGCGCCTCAAGCTCTACCTGATGCTCGGCGTGCCCGGCGAGACGGACGACGACGTCGACGAGTGCGTCGCGTTCGTGACCGAGCTCTCGCGCGTGATCCCGGTCGCGCTCGGCATCGCGCCCTTTTGCCCGAAGCGCAACACGCCGCTCGCGGGCGAGAGCTTCGCGGGCATCGACGTCGTGAACGCGCGGCTCGACCGCCTCCGCCGCGGGCTCAAGGGCCGGGCCGACGTTCGCGGCACGAGCGCGCGGTGGGCTTGGGTCGAGGCGGTGCTCGCGCAGGGCGGCGTCGCCGAGGGCCGCGCCGTGCTCGACGCCGTGCACGCGGGCGGCTCGTTCGCCGCCTACCGCGCGGCGTTCGCCGCCGCGCCGCGCGCGCCGCGCCGCGCGCTCAAGATCATCGCAGGCGCCGCGTGAGCGTTCGCGTCGTCCTCTACTCGCGCGTCGACTGTCACCTCTGCGACAAGGCGCACGCCGTGGTCGACCGCGTGCGCGCCCGCTTCCCCTTCGAACTCGAGGTCGTCGATCTCGATCGCGAGGCCGCGCCCGAGAAGCTCGCCGCGTACACGTACGAGGTGCCCGTCCTCGAGATCGACGGCGAGAAGGCGATGAAGCTCCGCTTCGACGAGGCGCGCCTCGAGCGCCTCGTGTCCGGCGGCTGAGCGCGCGTGGTAGCGTGCGCTCCGTGGCTGTCCACGGCGCGTACCGCATGAACGAGGCCGCGTTCGAGCTCCCCGCGCGCGCGACGGATCGCACCACGCATCGCCTCCGCGTCGAGGGCTCGTCGGTGCGACTGTCGTTCTCGCGGACGCCGCTCGACGGCGACACGCTCGACGCGCGCGTCGCCGAGAACCAGCGGAGCGCGGCGATTCACCTCACCGCCCACCGCGTGATCGCGTCGCGCCGCCTCGAGATCGCAGGGCTCGCCGGGCACGACGTCGCGGCGACGTGGCGTGGCGAGGCAGGCGTCGTCTACACGCGGCAGGCGCACCTCGCCGCGGCCGGCGCGTGGCTCACGCTGGCGGCGAGCGCGGCCGAGGCCGAGCGCGCCGCGTGCGACGCCGCGTTCGAGCGCGCGCTCGCGTCGCTCACGCTGCGGGAGGCTTGAGGCGCCGTGGGCTCGTACGCGCTCAACTACGGCGGCTTCGAGATCCCGGGCGTCGACCTCGCCGACGCGACCACGCACGTCGTCCACGTGCGGAGCGACGAGCACGAGGGCGTCATGCTCGTCGTCTACCGCTCGCGCATCGCGCTCGGAAGGTCGCTGCGCGACGTCGTCGCCGCGCGTATCGCCGAGGAGATGACGCGCCTCTCGGGCTACGTCGTGCTCGAGAACGCCGACGTCGAGTGGGGGGGCAAGCACGCCGTCGACGTCGCCGCGCGCTACCGCCACGAGGGCCGCGTGATGTACGTGCGCCAGGGCCACGTGCAGCACACCGACTGCTGCATCACCTTCGCGATGAGCGGCAAGCTCGCGAGCCGCGCCGCGATCGACGCCTGGCTCGAGGCGGCGATGACGAGCTTCCGAATTCGAAACGACGTGGAATTCGACGTGTAATGGAAAGACGGGGCACCCTCGCCCCGCCCCGAGGTTCAGGATGCCCACCTACTACGGTGTCGAAGGCCCGAGCGCCTCGAACGGCTACCTCATCGCGAACGGCAACGTGTACACGGCCGAGTCCGGCACGTCGAAGCTCCAGGACATCCCCGCCGGCGACTACACGTACGGCGACGCGATCCCGCTCGACAAAAGGAGCGAGCGCACGAGCATGACGGACGGGTCGGACTGGCACAAGTTCCGCAAGTTCCACATCTGGGGCACGGGGCCGCAGGGCGCGATCACCGACCCGCGCAAGGGGCGCCACAAGCTCCAGCGCACGGGCATCGAGTTCCACTACGACGGCGGCAACGTCGGCACGGCGGGCTGCATCGGCTACCAGGATCCGGCGGCGCAGCAGGATCTGATCAACGACCCCGACAAGAGCGTCCAGGTGCAGTACTTCCAGACCGACGCCGAGGTCCGCGCCGCGATCGAGGCGAAGCTCGGTCACACGGTCGACTGGTCGAAGGTGCGCACGCGCGGGCGCGCGGGCGGTGCGGGCGCGAACGCGGGCCTCCAGTCGACGACGCGCAAGGGCAAGAAGGTCACGAAGGGCAACACGACGGTGAAGGCCGGTCCGCACGCCCGCGACACCGCGCACATCCAGGCCTCGCTCGAGGGCGGCGGCCAGGTCGTGCAGGGCAGCCAGACGGTGTTCGTCGGCCCCGAGATGCTCCCCGTCTCGGGCGTCGACCACCTGACGAGCGACGGTTCGCCGCTCGCGGTCGGCGAGTCGTCGATCCTGTTCACGTAGCCGCGCGCCGGTCAGGTCGGCGTGGCGCCGAGCGTCAGCGTGAACGTCGCGCCGCCGCCCGGGGTGTCGGTGACGTCGACCTCGCCGCCGTGAGCCCGCGCGACGGCGCGCGCGATCGAGAGGCCGAGGCCGGTCCCGTCGCGCGCCGCGTCGGTCGTGAAGAAGCGGTCGAACACGCGCGCGCGCGCGTCAGCCGGCACGCCCGGACCGTGATCGGTCACGACGAACCGAAGCGCGTCTTCCGCGCAATCGGCGTCGAGCTCTACGGCGGCGCCCGCCGGCGAGAAGCGAACGGCGTTCTCGACCAGGTTGAGCAGCGCCGTCTCGACGTCGCCCTCGCGCATGCGAACGATCGTGCGCTTCGTCGTCGCGCGCGCGATCACGGCGGTCTCGGGGGTCGCCGCGCGATCGGCGACGCGCTCGATCAGCCCGGCGACGTCGACGTCGGAGGCGGGCTCGTTGGACGCCTCGATCCGCGAGAGCTCGAGCAGGCGCGAGACGAGCCGGTCGAGCCGTGCCACGTCGAGCTCGATGTTGCGGAGGAAGCGCGCGCGCGCCGCGGGGTCGTCGGCCGCGACCTCGCCGAGGAGCTCGGCCGCGCCGCGGATCGACGTGAGCGGCGACTTGAACTCGTGCGCGACGTCGGCGGCGAAGCCCTCGATGTAGCGGAGGCGCGCGTCGAGGCGCTCCTTCATCGCGGCGAACGCGCGCGCGAGCTCCTTCACCTCGCCGCTGCCGACGACGGGGACGGCGACGCCGCGCTCCCCGGCGGCGACGCGCTTGGCCACGCGCGACAGGCGCTCGATCGGCGTCGTGATCGACCAGGCGAGCAGCAGCGTGACGACGAGCGTCAGCGCCACGGCGAACGCGAGCACGCGGAAGAGCCCGGTGCGGATCCGGTAGAGCTCGACGAGCACGGGCTGCGTCGAGCGCGCCGCGTAGACGACGCCGCGCACGGCGCCGCCCTCGCGGATGGGCTCGGCGAGGAACAACAGCACGCCCGGATCGGCGCCGCGCACCCGCGTCGTCGTGTCACGGCGCCCGGCGAGCGCGGCCTTCACCTCGCGCCGATCCTCGACCTCGGGCCACGCGCCGCGGCTCCGCAGCGCGCTGCGAACGGGGTCGACGACCTCGCGCGCAGACAGCGGGAGGAGCGATGGCGCGCGCGGCTCCGGGCCCTCGGGCGGGCCGTCGTCGTGCGAGTCGACGACGACGTGGCCCTCCGCGTCGAGGAGCCGAACGCGCGTTCGCGTGTCGCGCGCCGCCGCGACGACGAGATCGTAGTGCAGCGGATCGTCGATCGGGACGCCGCGCGCGAGATCGATCTCGACGGCGGCGCGCACGATCGCCGACTGGTCGCGCATGTCGCGCTCGAGCGCCTCGAGGAGCTGCCGCTCGTGGAGGCGCGCGAACTCGAGGCCGACGATCGGCACGAAGAGCGCGAGCAGGTTCACGAGCAAGAGCCGCACGCGGAGCCGGGTGACGAAGGCGGTCACGGCCGCGCGCAAACCCGGGCCCCGGCCGCGCTCGCTCCATCGACGGCGGGGCCGAGAGCTGCCCGCCGCCCCGACCTCGCTCCGCTCGGTCAATCCGCCGCCGTGTAGCCGACGCCGTGCACGGTCGCGATCGGGTCGCCGCCCGCGGCGCGGAACTTCGCGCGGATCCGCCGCACGTGCGTGTCGATCGTGCGCTCCGTGACGAGGTTGTCGTACGCGTACGCGCGCGTCATGAGCTGCGCGCGCGAGAGCACGACGCCCGGCCGCTCGAGCAGCGCGCCGAGCAGGCCGAACTCGGTCGGCGTGAGCGCGACGAGCTGGCCGTCGAAGCGGACCTCGTGGCGCTCGCCGTGGATCGTGACGCCGCGGTGCGCCACGACCGCGCCGCGGACCTCGGGCGGCGGGGGTGACGCGGGCGGCGCGGCGCGCGCGGCGTCGGCGCGGCGGAGCACGGCGCGCACGCGCGCGACGAGCTCTCGCGGCGAGAACGGCTTCGCGAGGTAGTCGTCGCCGCCGAGCTCGAGGCCGACGACGCGATCGACCTCCTCGCTGCGCGCCGACAAGAAGAGCACGGGCGTGCTGCCCGCGCGGCGCACCGCGCGGCACACATCGAGGCCGTCGAGGTCGGGCAGCATCACGTCGAGGACCACGAGATCGACGCCGCCCCGCTCGACCTCCGCGATCGCGGCGCGCCCGCCGTCGACGCAGGTGACCGCGAAGCCCTCGCGCTGGAGCGCGTACTCGACGACCTCGCGGATGCGCGCCTCGTCGTCGACCACGAGCACGCGCCGGCTCACGGAGCCGCCTCCGAGGGGCATGCCTCGAGGCCCTCGTTCGCGGCGTCGAGGCCCTCGATGCGCGACCACA
>DASYCF010001333.1:0-5490 GCA_036500365.1 Byssovorax sp. | reverse complement strand
GTAGCCGACGCATCCGAGCGTCGTCGCGAACGGCCGCGCCGCCCCGCGCGTCAGCCTGAGGACGGTGTGCACGAGCGCCGCGGTGACGTAGACCCCGACGAGCGTGAGCAGCGGACCGAGCAGCGCGCTGGCGACGACGCCGCCGACGGCCCCCTTCGCGTCCCCGTCGACGAGCGCGCGCACGACCGTCGTCGCGGGCGCGACGACGAGCGACACGAGGACCGCGAACCGGACGGGGCCGACGTACGTCTTCGCCGGGGTGGGCTCGTCGCCGAGCGCCGTGAAGAAGGCGCGCGGCCTCGACAGGATGTCGACGAGCGTCGCGACGTAGCCGTGCGTGGTCATTCGCCGCCTCGTATCACGTCATCGCGCGCGCTTCTTCTCGCGGGCCGCCGCGCGATCGGCGCGCTTCTCGGCGACCTCGAGCATGCGCTCGACGACCTTCGCGACGCGGCGCTCGCGCGCGTCGTCGCTGCGCACCTCGTCGACCCAGTCGAGGATGTGGCGCTGCTTCGCGGGCGTCTGCGCGAGGAACGTCGCGAGCGCGCCGGCCTCGCGGAGCGCCGCGGAGACGTCGCCCGGCACGTCGACGTCGCGCGCGTCGTCATCGAAGCGCACCGCGATCGTGACCTCGCCGCCGAGCTTCGCGCCCGCGTCGCCGCGCGTGTCGGCGTTGAGGAAGACCTTGTGCGCGCCGCCTCCGCGCGGGACGAGCGTCGACTGCACGGGGCCGCCGCCGCCCGCGGTGAGCACGACGGGGACGCGCCCGCTGCCCTTGCCGAGCGCGCGCGTCACGCGCGTCGGCACGTCGACGAGGTAGAGCGGCCCCTCGCGCCGAAGCACGGCCGTGAACGTGAGCTCGTCGTCGTGCTCCACACCAGCCACCTACGCGCGCTCGAGCGACGCGGCGAGCGAGAGCAGGGCGGCGTGATCGGGCATGCCGTGGAGGTAGGCGTGGCTCCAGCCCGGCTCGACGAAGCGCGCGGCGGTCGCCTCGAGGCGCGCGCGCCCGGCCCGCGCGATCGTCGCGGCGCGCGCGCGATCGCCCTTCGCGAGGAGCGTAGCGACGAACGCGACCTCGGCGAGGGCGACCGACTCGAGCGACGCGCCGATGTTCGCGACGCGCTCGTAAGCCTCCTCGGCGTGGGCGAGCGCGTCGCCCGTGCGGCCGAGCTCGAGCTCCGCGAGCGCGAGCGCGCCGAGGCGCATGCCGCGCGTCTTCTCCCGCTGCGGGAGCGCGAGCGCGCGGGTGGCCGCGTCGCGCGCGCCCTCGGGATCGCCGGCGAGGAGCAGCGCGCGCGCGAGGTAGCCGAGCGACGCCGCCTCGAGGCCGGTCTCGCCCCGCGCCGCGTAGCTGGCGACGGCCTCGCGCTCGGCCCGCAGCGCCGCGTCCGACTCGCCCGCGAACGCGAGCGCGAGCCCGTAGTTGTGCAGGCAGAGGAGGCGCGAGTTCTCGACGCCCATCGCCGTCGCGGACGCGAGCGCGTCGCCGAGCACGCGCTTCGCGGCGGCGATCTGACCGACCTGCGTGAGCACGGAGCCGCAGTTGATGGAGTGGTGCACGACGGCGCGCAGGTCGCCGACGTCCTCCCCGAGGCGCATGAGCTCACGCAGGTGGCCGTGCGCGCCCTCGGCGTCGCCGCGCGCGTGGGCGCGCCAGAAGTTCGCGTACGCGAGATCGCGGCGCGCGCTCGCGTCGTGGGCGAGCGCGCGCGCGGGGCCCTCGAGGCTCCGGAAGAGCGCCTCCGCGACGTCGTCCATGCCCCACGGCACGAGCGCGCCGATCGCCATCGACGTCGCGTGCACGTACGCGGCGGGCGCTCGGTCGGCGCGCTCGCCGAGGAGGTCGCGCGCGACGTCGAGGAACACGTCGCGGTGGCCGAGGCGGCTGCTCCCTCGCAGCACCTGCGCGCACGCGTCGAACCAATCCGCAGAGCCGCGCGTCAGGAGCGCGAGCGCGTCGAGGCCGGCGCGCTCGCTCCGCTTCGCGTCGCCGCGCCACGTGTGCGCCTCGGCCGCGCGCTCGAGCAGGGCGCCCTTGAGCGCGTCGTTCGGCGCGAACGGCAGCACGTGCTCGACCTCGGCGACGGCGCCGTCGAAATCGTTCGCCTCGAGCGCGTGCTCGACGGCGCGGAGGCCGCACACGGCGGCGCGCGCGAGGAGGCCGGCGCGCTCGAGGTGACCGCGGAGCACGCGCGCGTCGCGCTCGCCCGACCGCTCGAGCCAGCCCGCGGCGAGGCGGTGGCCGAGCGCGCGATCCTCATCGGTGAGCGTCGCGTACGCGGCGTCGCGCGTGACGGCGCTGCGGAACGCGAGCTCGCGCTCGTCGGCGAAGCGCGCGACGGGCCGCGGCGCGACGAGCTCGGCGCGGACGAGCGCGTCGAGCGTCGCGTCGACGTCGATCCCGGCGCGCGATCCGAGCAGCTCGATCACGCCGCCGCGCCAGAACGTCGCGCCGATCACGCTCGCCACGCGGAGGACGCGGCGCTGCCGCTCGTCGAGCGCGTCGAGGCGCGCCTGCGCGACGGCGAGCACCGTGTTGGGGAGCTCGCGCCGCCCGGCGCTCACGGCGCGCACGAGCTCCTCGAGGAAGAACGCGTTGCCGTCGGCCCGGGCGAGGATCTCGGCGGTGAGCCCGGGATCGACGCCGGCGCCGAGCGCCTTCTCGACGAGCTCGGCGCTCGCGCGCGCATCGAGCTCCCCCAGGTGGAGCTCCGTCGTCGGTCGCCCCGCGAAGAGCTGCGGGAAGCTCGTCGTGATCTCGGGGCGCGCGAGCGCGAGCACGAGCAGCGGTGACGAGGCGAGCGAGGCGAGCGCGCCGTCGACGAAGCGCACCGTGGGCGCGTCGCCCCAGTGGAGATCTTCGAGGACGACGACGAGGGGCCCGCGGCGCGCCTGGGCGGCGACGACGGCCCGGAACGCGCGGAACGTCTGATCCCAGTAGAGCTGCGGATCGCGGCGCGCCGCGCGCACCATGGCGCTCGGCTCGTCGGCCCGGAGCCCCGCGAGGTCGGCGAGGAACTCCGCGCAGCGTGACGCGTCGTCCGCGGGTGCGCGCGCCGCGACGAACGCGGCGAGCCGGTCGCGCCGCGCAGCGAGGCTCGCCTCGTCGGCTGCTCCGCCCGGCGCGCCGCGCGCGGCGCCCTCGAGGAGCTCGGCGAGCATGCCGAACGGCGAGCCGGCGCGCATCGCGTCGCCGCGCGCGATCCAGACGGCGGGCGGGTCGTCGCGCACGGCGAGGCGCTCGAGCACGACGGACCGCACGCGGCTCTTGCCGACGCCGGCCCCGCCGCGCACGATCACGGCGCGCGCCGTACCCTCGTTTACGCACGCCGCGTACGCCGCCTCGAGCGCGACGAGCTCGCCCTTGCGGCCGACGAAGGGTGCGCGCTTGCCGAGGAGCGTGCGCGGCGTCGCGAGGGCCGCGTGGGACGCGCCGACGAGCTTGAGCGCTCCGGTCGACGTGCGCGCGACCTCGAAGCGATCCGCGATGAGCTGCGCGATCGTGTCGTCGACGACGGCCCCGCCCTCGGCGTCGGACGTCGGCAGCACGATGCGCGGCGACGCGCCGCCGTCGGTCGCGCGGCGCGCGGCGACGACCGCGATCCGTGCGCCCGCGAGCGCCGACGACAGCGCGAGCGCGGCGCGCGCGGCGGCGGCGGCTTGATCGGACGCGGCCGCACTCGCGGGCACGCACGCGAGCACCGAGCCGTCGGCGAGGACGTCGATCACGGCGCCGCCGGCGCCGAGCGCGCCGCGCAGGGCCTCGACGTCGAGCTCCGCGTCGGTCGTCGGCCGCGCGACGACGAGGCATCGCACGGCGTTCTCGCGCGAGAACGCGCCCGGCCGCGCGACGCTCGGCGGAGGGTCGGCTCCGTCCGCGTGCGCCGCGCGGATCGCCGCGAGCCGCTCGATGACCGCCGCGAGATCGGGCCGCGCCTCGGGCGACTTCTCGAGCATGTGCGCGACGAGCGCCTCGAGCTCGGGCGGCGCGTGCGGGGCAAACGCGGTGAGCCGCGGCGCGTCCTCGGTCACGATGCGGAGGAGGATCTCGAGCGCGCCCTCGCCGTCGAACGCAGGGCGGCCCGCGACGCAGTGGAACAGAACACCGCCGAGGCCGAACACGTCGGCCGGCGCGCCGACGGCGCGCTGCCCGCGCGCCTGCTCGGGCGCCATGTAGCGCGGCGTGCCCATGGCGACCCCCGTCTGCGTGAGCCGCGACTCGCGCAGGTTCAGCGCGATGCCGAAGTCGAGGAGCTTCACGTTGCGCGGATCGCGACCGACGAGGAACAGGTTCGACGGCTTCACGTCGCGGTGCGTGATGCCGAGCGCGTGCGCGGCGACGAGCGCCTCCGCGACGCGCGACGCGAGCGCGGTGGAGGCGTCGACCGAGAGCGCCGCCGCCTTCAGCGCGTCGTCGAGCGGCGCCCCGTCGAGCCACTCCATTGCGAGGTAAGGCTCCTCACCGTCGAGGTCGTGTGCGACGTAGCGAACCACGTGCGGGTGACACACGCGCGAGAGCGCGTCCGCCTCGCGCGCGAGCCGGCTCTTGTCCTCGTCGCGCACGCGCACGATGACCTTCAGCGCGACGCGCTCGCCCGTGGTCTTGTCGCGCGCGCGGAACACGCGGCCCATCGCGCCGACGCCGGCGAGGGCCTGAACCTCGAAGCGCTCCGTGTACCTCGCCGCCACGCGCGCGCGAGCATCGCACGGCCGCGGCGCGGCGCGAACGTGCCCGTCAGCGCCTCGCCACGCCGAGCGCCGCGAGGCGCGCCGCGACGTCGTGACCGTGCGTCTTCGGGCTCACGTTCTCGATCACGTCGAGGAGCTTCCCGTCCTTGTCGATCACGAACGTCCAGCGGTTCGCGTACTTGCCGCCCGGTTCGAGCACGCCGTACGCGCGCGCCGTGGCCTTCGTCGGATCGCTCAGGATCGGATAGTCGAGGCCGAGCTCCTTTGCGAAGCGGGCGTTCACGTCCGGCGGATCGGTGCTCGCCGCGTACACGTCGACGTCGAAGGCGTGGAGCTCGTCGCCGCTCTCCCGGAGCGACCTGCACTCGGCCGTTCACCCACCTGTAAAGGCCTTCGGAAACCAGGCGACGACGACGACGCGCTTGCCCGCGTCGTCCGCGAGCGCGTGCCGCTTGCCGTCCGACCCGTCGAGCGAGAACGCCGGCGCCGCGTCCCCCTTCGCGAGCTTGGGCGCCGACGCGAAGGCGGACGACGAGGCCGCGGCGGACGCGCTCGGCGCGGCGTCGCCGCTGGGCTTGGGGCAGCCGAGGACCGAGAGCGCGAGGGCCGCGGTGACGACGGAGGCCGCGGAGGATCGAGCGCCGAGAGGAGGCATGCGTCGACCCGTAGTGTTCCGCCGCGGCAGCGTCCAGACGCGAGAACGGACACGAGCGTTGCACCGCAGCGCTCGATATGAGGCCGCCGACGAGCACAGCACCTGCGACCTTGGAAAATCCCCACTCCTCCCTCGACCTCCAC
>DASYCF010001332.1:0-1721 GCA_036500365.1 Byssovorax sp. | reverse complement strand
TACGGCTGCGCTCCGTTGCTCGCCGTCCCACCCGTCTGACGCCGCATCATCCCGCCTCAGCAGACGGTGCTCGCGGGTTCCTTCTTGCCGCTGCGGCGGAATGGTCAGCGGGTGGCTTCGACGAAGAGGGAGTAGGTGCCTTCGGCGACGGGGGCCTTGTCGCTGTGGTCGTCGACGCGGAGCTCGGGGTGCTCGCTCTGCATGAAGGCGCTGCGCGTGATTTGCGAGAAGCCGGCTTCGCGGAGCGCGGCCGCGAGGGTTTCGAAGTCGTAGCCGTACTTGTGCGTGTCGAAGAGCTCGAGCGGCTGGTTCGCGCCGGCGTAGGCGAGGAACTGATCGAGGTGCGTCGGGGCGCGCGCGCCCACGGGCCACGCCGCGCGCCGGCCCTCGAAGAACGCGGCGTCGCCCGTCGCGTACGCGCGCAGGTACGCCTCGAGATCGGGGACGACGAGCCGCAGCGCGCCGCCTGGCTCGAGGACGCGGTGGAGCTCGCAGAGGACGCCGGGCACCTCGAGGTCGCGATAGAAGTGCTCGAGCACGTGCGCGGCGAAGACGAACCGCGCGGCGCCGTCGGCGAATGGCAGCGGCCAGCGGAGGTCCGCGCGCAGGTCGCCGCCGCGCGCGTCGACGTTGAGCCACCCCGGGATCGCGTGCGGGCCGGCGCCGAGGTGGAGCTTGAGGGCGCGCGCCCCGGCGAGGCCGAGCCGCTCGGCTTGTGCGGCGAGGTACGGCGCCTCGAGCGCGCGCACCTCGTCGCGGAGCTGCGCGATCGCGCGGTGGATGATGCCAACACGCTCGGTCACGCGCGTGGCCGCGGCGCTGGGCCCGTCGATGTGATCGCCGAGCGCGGCGACGTCGCCCGCGAGCTCGCGCAGCAGCGCCGCGCTCCTCCCGAGCAGCTGCATTCGGCGCGCGCCCGGTGACGTGCCCGACGCCTGCGAGATCGGCGCCGGCGCGGCGAGCGCGGCGCGCGATCGCTCGGACTCGGCGACCTGGCCCTCGCCGTAGAACATGCCCACGAGCACGAAGCGCTCGCCCCGCGTGACCGGCTTCGCCTCGTGCAGCAGCGAGCACGAGAACATCACGGCGGCGCCCGGCGGCGGTCGCAGCGCGACGTCGTAGGCGGGGAAGCAGAGCTCGCCGCCGTCGTAGTCGTCGCTGAGGTTGAGCGTCATCGCGAAGCGCCGGTGGCGCGTGCCGATGCGCGCGTCGTCGCGGTGGGGCCCGAAGTGGTCCAGCGCGGCGCCGTCGTAGCGGCCGATCTGCATGTACTCGAAGCGCGTGATCTCGAAGCGGAACGCGTCGCGCACGGCGGGCGCCACGCGCAGCATGAGCTCGCGCCACACGCGGTCGCGCAGCGCGCCGTCGAGGCGCACGTCGGTGCGGGACTTCAGCGCGGGCTCGACGACGGCGGTCGTCGCGCCGTCACGCAGGCCGATGACCTTGCCCTCGACCTTCACCCCGGCGGCGAAGGCGGCGAGGAGCTCGCGGCAGAGCTCGGGCGGCAGCGCCTCGGGCAGGACGAGGACCGGCGCGTTCGGCGGCGCGAGGGCATCGAACGGCGCGAGGCCGCGGGCGAGTTCGACCGCGGCGGCCGCGCCCGCAGCGTCGACCGTGATGGGCGCGCGACCGAGGAGGCGCCCATCGCGCGCGACGACGACGGCGTGCGCGGCGGGCGCGCCGGCCTCACGCTGATCGAGCGGCAGACAAAACGCGCGGGT
>DASYCF010001331.1:0-10147 GCA_036500365.1 Byssovorax sp. | reverse complement strand
AGGTCGAACGACACGCTCGTCTCGTCGACGCTCGTGTCCCAGTGGCCCGCGTTGAGCACGACGCGCGAGCCGTTCGCGGCGGCCGTGTGACACGAGACGCAAGCGCCCTTGCTCGGATCGACGAGGTTCACGCCCGCGAACAGATCGTCGGGCGCGCTCGCCCCGGGCTGGATGCGCATGACGCGGCCCGTGTTGATCGCCCAGTAATAGATCGTCCCGCGCATCGAGCCCGGGGCGATCGAGTCGTGATGATCGACCACGACCGTCGCGTTCGCGCCGTCCCACCGGGCGACGGTGAGCTCGACCGCGCCGCTCGTCGAGCTCGCGAACTGGTCCCACAGCGCGGGGTCGAACGCGAAGCGCGACGGCGGCGCCGCGCTCGTGAACGCCTCGAGCTCGAACGTCGCGCTCTTGATGTGCACGAGATACACGTCGGCCGCGCCGCCGTTGTCCCACATGAGCTGCGGCGCGCCGATGCCGCGCGGGAACACGGTGCCGTCGTACGGGTAGTCCCAGACGACGGACGCGTCGGCCGTCGTCGCGCCGAGGAGCGCAGCCTGCGTCGGCGCGTCTGCGTTCGCCGAGTTGTCCGTCACGTGGAGCACGACGGTGAGCGTCGCCGTGGCGGTCTGCCCGTCGACGATGGCCGTCACGTCGACCACGCCGCCGAGCGCACCGTTCGCCGTGAACGTGCCCGTGCCGTCGATCGATCCGATGCCCAGCCCGTCTGCGCTCCACGTGGCGCCGACGTCCTGCTGCGAGCCGTCCGCGTAGTGCGCGACCGCGGTGAACGCCTGCGTCGCAGTCGCGCCGCCGTTCACGTCGAGCGTCTTCGTGGCGGGCTTGATCTCGAGCGACTGGACGTTGCCCTGCGTGCCCGTGCTCATGTGCGAGCCGGTGCTGCTGCCGACGAACTGGTCGCCGCCGCTGCCGCTTGGGCCGTCCATCGTCGCGTGCGGGCCCGAGGTCGGAAAACCTCCGCCGGTGCCCAGCGTCGAGTCGCCCGCGGTGGACGAGCCGCACGCGCCTGCGAGCGCCGCTCCGGCGACCGCCGCGCCCAACACCATGCCGACACGAAGCCGCGCAGAAGGATGCATCTCGAACCTTTCGCCCCCGCCGTCGAATCGTACCAGATGGACGAGGCTGCGCGTGGCGACGAGGTCACACGAGCGCGTCGAGGAGGCGGCGCGCCGTGCGCTTGCGCAGGGGCGGGGCGAGGGCGCTCGCCGATGCGTCCGCGGCGCCCACGCACGCCGGGCAGCCGTGCTCGCACGCGCATCCGGAGACGAGCGCGCGCGCCCGCTCGAGCAGCGCGTCGATGTTCAGGTACACCCGCTCCGCGAGGCCGACGCCGCCGGGCACGTTGTCGAACAAGAACAGCGTCGGCTCGCCCTCGGCGTCGACGGTGGCGCCGTCGTCGCCGAGGCACTCGAGCGACCGCCCGAGGTCGCGCGGATCGCACATGAGCGCGAGCGCCGCGACGGTCTCGAGCGCGGCGCCGACCCCGCGCAGGCCGTCGATGATCGAGGCGCGCGAGGCGTCGATGGACGCGACGAGATCGAGCGGCAACGCGAGCCAGCACGACGTCGTGTGCATCTGCATGTCGGGCAGCCGCACGTCGCCGTAGCCGGCGTTCTCGTGCGTGTGAAACTTCACCTTTTTGTAGCCGACGACCTTCTCGATGACGCTGATCTCGCCCCACGAGGCGCGCGCGCGAGGCCGCGGCGCGCCCGACGCGAAGAGCGGCTTGTGCGCCGTCAGGTCGAGGATCGAGACCTTCTTGTTGGTGAGCGCCGTCGTGAAATAGTCGGGCTCCACCTTGCGCACGTAGGCCTTGTGGTTCTCGAAATCGAGCCGCTCGACCTGGTACTGCTCGCCGTCGTGCTGATAGATGGCCTGCTCGTGCAGCATCGTGTGGGCGGCGCGGAAGTCGAGCTCGGCGAGCGCCTTGCCGTGCGTGACGTCGACGATGACGAAGTTGTCCCAGCCGACCGTGCGCAGGCTCACGTGGCTCGCGGGGTAGGCGTCGGCCGACCAGTGGAAGCGCCCGCTCGATGCGTGCAAGACGCCGCTGTCGGCGAGGTACTCGAGCGCGGCGCGCGTGTCGGCCTCGGGCAGGCCGGCGTACGACTCGCCGGCGACGAACGGCAGCTCGAACGCGGCGCACTTCAGGTGCTGGACGACGATCTCGGCGTTCCACGGATCGATGCGCGCGCTCTCGACCGCGGCGTCGAAGAGCGTGCTCGGGTTCGTGGCGAGGTACTGATCGACGGGCGCGCTCGACGCGACGAGGACGGCCGCGCTCGGCGCGCCGCGCCGGCCTGCGCGGCCGAAGCGCTGCCACGTCCCCGCGACCGAGCCCGGGTAGCCGACGCAGATCACCGCGTCGAGCTCGCCGATGTCGATGCCGAGCTCGAGCGCGTTGGTCGCCACGACGCACAGGATCTCGCCCTGGCGGAGGCCGCGCTCGATGCCCCTGCGCGTCTCGGGCAGGTAGCCGCCGCGGTAGGCCATGATCGCGCCGTCGCCCACCTCGGCCCCGACGCGCTCGCGCAGGTATTTCAGCATGATCTCGACCGAGTTCCGCGACGCGCCGAAGAGGATCGTCGGCACGCGCGCGCGCACGAGGTCCGCCGCGAGGCGCACCGCGGCCTTGAGAGAGCTCGCGCGCACGCCGAGCTCCGCGTTGACGACCGGCGGGTTGTAGACGAGCACGCGCCGCGGCCCCGCCGGCGCGCCCGAGCGATCGACGAGCTCGAAGGCGTGCTCCTCGACGCCGACGAGGCGCGCCGCGTGCTCGCGCGGGTTGCCGATGGTCGCCGTCGCGCAGAGGAACGTCGGATCGGCCCCGTGGAAGCGCGCCGCGCGCCGGAGCCGCGCGAGCACGTGGGCGACGTGCGAGCCGAAGACGCCGCGGTAGACGTGCAGCTCGTCGATCACGACGTAGCGGAGCTTCTGCAGCGTGCGCGCCCAGTTCGCGTGGTGCGGCAGGATCCCCGCGTGCAGCATGTCGGGGTTCGTCATCACGATCGGGCTCTTCTCGCGCGCGGCGCGGCGCGCGTCGCCCGGGGTGTCGCCGTCGTAGACGATGGCCGGGATGGCGAGCCCGCTCTCGGCGATGAGCGCGCGCACGCCCGCCTCTTGATCGCGCGCGAGCGCCTTCGTCGGATAGAGATAGAGCGCGCTCGCGTCGGGCTCGTTCGCGAGGGCGGAGAGCACCGGCAGGTGGAAGCACAGGCTCTTGCCGCTCGCGGTCGGCGTCGCGACGACGACGTGGCGCTTGCTCATCGCGGCGCGGATCGCCTGGTCCTGGTGCGCGTACACGCGGTCGATGCCGCGGCCCTCGAGCGCGGCGCCGAGGCGGGGATCGATCGCCTCGGGCAGCGGCGCGGTGGACGCGGCGCGACCCGGGAGCTCGCGATCCGCGGTCAGGCACTCGCGCACGGCGCCGGTCCGCAGCCATCGATCGACGACGGAGGTGAGGCCCACCTCGACGTGCCACGCAGCCTTCGGCCGCGCCGCGCCGCCCGCCTCTTCGCTGACTTCGCGCATGGCGCGATGCTAGACAGATGATGAGCGCCTGACCAGATGTATAGTCGTGCCCCCTCGGGAATGCGCCCGCTGGCACGCGCGCTCGTGCTCGCGTAAAGGACCGACGACGCATGGGCGACGAGTCTGCGATGGGGCCGGGAGCGGCTCCGACCGATCCCAACGCCGCGCCGCTCGTCGACGTCGTGCCGTCGGACCTCCCCGCGCTCGACGCCGCGCAGCTCGGGGACCTGCCGCCAGCGCCGCCGCCGCTCGGCGTCGAGGTGCCGCCGCCCTCGATCCCGAAGCCGCCGTCGACCCGGTTCCTCGTGATCGTGGCCGGGATCTCGGTCGCGCTGGATCTCGGGACGAAGCTCTGGGCGAAGGAGACGCTCGCGGGCGCCGACCGCCACGCGCGGCTCGCCAAGCGCTTCCACGTGATCCCGGATCACATGGACTTCATCTTCGCGCAGAATCCGGGCGGCGCCTGGAGCTTCCTCCGCAGCCTGCCCGACTCGCTCCGCAGGCCGTTCTTCCTCGTCGTGTCGGCCGCTGCGATCGTGTTCATCATCACGATCTACCGCCGCATCCGGCCGGAGCAGTGGGCGATGCGCTGGGGCCTGCCGCTGGCGCTCGGCGGCGCGCTCGGCAACCTCGTCGACCGCATCCGCTACGGGTGGGTGGTCGATTTCGTCGACGTGTTCGTCAAGCACGGCGACTCCGAGCACCACTGGCCGACGTTCAACGTGGCCGACATCGCGATCGTGTTCGGCGTGCTCCTCATGGCGTTCGAGATGCTGCGGCCGCGCCGGAGCCAGCTGCTCGCGCTCACGACGCGCGCGCCGCAGCCGGAGCCTTCGCCCTTCGCGTCGCAGCCGCAGCCGTGACGTCGGTTTGCGGGCGCCCCCGCGTTGTCGTAGTACATCCCCGCCGATGAGCGACGAACCCACCGCGCCCGACGAGCCGCTCGCGGAACCCGCGACGGACGATCCCGAGAGCGCCGCTCCCGTCGACGACGACGTCGCGCGCGCGCCGATCGCGGCATCTCCGCTCGCCAGCCCCGCCGCGACGCCGCCGTTCCAGCCGAACTACGTGTTCCTCGCCGTCGTCGCCGGGCTCACCCTCGCCGTCGATTTTGGGACCAAGGCGTGGGCGACCGCGAACCTCGAGGGACCGGCCGGCGGTGAGCCGCACCGGGTCGACGTGATCGCCGACCACGTGGCGTTCCTCTACGCGCGGAACGCCGGCGGCGCCTGGGGCCTCTTGAGCGACGAGGGCGCGCGCTGGTTCTTCGTGCTCGTGTCCGTCGGCGCGATCGTCTTCATCCTGTCGCTCTACCGCAAGCTCACCGCCTCGCAGATCGCCCTCAAATGGGGCCTCGCCTTCGTGCTCGGCGGCGCGTTCGGCAACGCGATCGATCGGCTGCGCTACGCCTACGTCGTCGACTTCATCGACGTGAAGGCGAAGATGATCGGCGCGCTCAACGGCATGTTCGGGAGCCGCACCGATCACTGGCCGACGTTCAACGTGGCCGACGTCGCGATCGTCGTCGGCGTCGGCCTCATGGCGGTCGACATGTTCACCGCGAAGAAGCCGCAGCCCGCCGGCACGCCCGCGCTGCCCGGGCCGAAGGCGCAGGCCGCGGCGCTCGGCGCGAGCTCGAGCCCGGACTGACGGCGCGATGCGCCCGGAGCTCTTTCGCGTCTTCGACGTCGCGTTCCCGGCGTACTTCGGCCTGCTGCTGACGGGCTTCCTCTTCGCGACCGCCGTCGGCGCGCTGTGGGCGCGGCGCATCGGCCAGAACCCCGACAGCGTGGTCGACCTCGGCCTCACGTGCCTCATCTGGGGCGTCGTCGGCGGCCGCCTCCTGCACGTGTTCGCCGACGGCTATTTCTGGGACTACGTGCACCTCTGCACGGACCCGCAGGCGGTCACGTGGCCGTACGATCAGGCGATGTGCGCGGCGCGCCACGGCGCGTGGGACGCGGCGGCGAGCGCGTGCCACCCCGCGGCGCAGAACTGCTTCGCTTGGGCCGAGTTCTGGGCGGGCGGCCTCACGTACTACGGCGGCTTCATCGGCGCGTCCGCCGCCGCCGTGTACCTGCTCAAGCGCGATCGATTCCCGTTCTGGAAGGCGGCCGACATGGCGGGCTTCGCCGTGCCGCTCGGGCTCGCGTTCGGGCGCATGGGCTGCCTGCTCGCGGGCTGCTGCTTCGGCCTCGAGAGCGGCTCGAGCCTCGCGCTCGCGTTCCCGCCGAACAGCCCCGCGAGCGACTCGCAGTTCAAGCTGCACGAGCTCGCGTCGCCCGGCACGTGGTCGCACCCCGTCTTGCCGACGCAGATCTTCGAGAGCGCGATGTGCCTCGCGATCGCCGCCGCGTGCCTCTTCTACGTGCACCCGCGCAAGCGCTACGACGGGCAGGTCTTCGTCACCTTCCTCGTCGCGTACGCCGGGGGGCGGTTCTTGCTCGAGTACGTGCGCGCCGACGATCGCGGCGGCCTCCTCGGCCTGTCGACGTCGCAGCTGATCGGCCTCGCCGTCGTCGCCGTCGCCGTCGTGATCCACGTCGCGCGCACCCGGAGGCCGACCGCGCCGCCGCCCTCCGCCGTCGCCGCGTGACGATCAGCGGAAGCGGTCGGTCGCGCTGATCAGCTCGTGCACGATGCCGGGCTCCATCGCGGAGTGGCCGGCGTCTTGGACGACGCGCAGATCGGCCTCGGGGAACTTGCGGTGGAGCGCCCACGCGCTCTCCATCGGGCACACGACGTCGTAGCGGCCCTGCACGATGACGGTCGGGATCGCGCGGATCTTCGCGATGTCGTCGAGGAGCTGCGTGTCCCTCTCGAAGAAGCCCTTGTTCACGAAGTAGTGCGCCTCGATACGCGCGAACGCGAGGGAGAACTCGTCGCCGCCGGTGCGGGCGACGAGCGCCTCGTTCGGGAAGAGGCAGCTCGTGCGGCCTTCCCACACGCTCCACGCCTTCGCCGCGCGCTGACGCTCCGGCGCGCTCTCGCTCGTGAGGCGCTTGTAGTACGCGGCGAGCATGTCGCCGCGCTCGCTCGCGGGGATGGGCTCGAGGTAGTCCTCCCACGCGTCGGCGTACATCGCGCTCGCGCCGCGCTGGTAGAACCAGTCGATCTCGCTCTTGCGCAGCAGGAAGATGCCGCGCAGCACGAGCTCGGTCACCACGCTCGGGTGCTTCTCCGCGTAGGCGAGCGCGAGCGTCGACCCCCACGAGCCGCCGAAGACCTGCCAGCGCTGGACGCCGAGCTCGCCGCGCAGCCGCTCGATGTCGTCGACGAGCGCCCACGTCGTGTTCTCCTCGAGCGACGCGTGCGGCGTGCTCTGCCCGCAGCCGCGCTGATCGAACAGGATGATGCGGTAGGCGCGCGGGTCGAAGAAGCGCCGCTGGTTCGGCTCGGTTCCGCCGCCGGGGCCGCCGTGCACGAAGAGGACCGGCTTGCCGTCGGGGTTGCCGCTCTCCTCGAAATAGAGCTCGTGCACGGGCGAGACGCGGAGGCGCCCCGTGCGGTACGGCGTGATCTCGGGGTACAGCGCGCGTCGCTCGATCGTCTGCGTCATGCCTTCCTCTCGGCGCGGAGAGTACACCCTGGCTAAGCTCGGGCGACATGGCGCGGCGCGTGTACGTGACGGGCACGAACGGCAAGACGACCACGACGACGATGATCGCCGCGATCGCCGCGGCCGCCGGCGAGGTCGACGCGCGCGTGACGACGCTCGGCACGTTCGTCGGCGGCGAGAAGATCGCGTCCGCCCCGACGCTCGAGGCGTTCCAGCTCTTGCTCGACGAGGCGGCGCGCCGCGGCGCGCGCTGCGTGGCCGTCGAGGCGGCATCGCAGGCGCTGGCCGAGGGCTTCGCGCACCGGTTCCCGCCCGACGTCGGCGTGTTCACGAACCTCACGCGCGATCACCTCGACTACCACGGCTCGTTCGAGCACTACCTCGCGTCGAAGGCGCAGCTGTTCGTCAACCTGCGCGCGGGCGGCGTCGCCGTGCTGAACGCGTGCGACCCGTCGAGCGCGCTCCTCGCCGAGCTCACGCCGCCCGGCGTCGAGAGGCGCGCGTACGCGACGCGGCAGGTCACCCCGGCCTGTGCTGCTCTCGTCGACGGCGCGGTCGGCGTCGGAGCGATGCGCGTCAACGTCTCGCGCGAGGGCACGCGCGTGCGCCTGCTTCCGGGGCCGATCCAGAAGAAGCTCGGCACCGAGATCCAGCTCCGCGTCATCGGCGACGTCTACGCGGACGACGCGCTCGCAGCAGCCGTGGCGTGCGACGCGCTCGGCTTCGATGGCGGCGCGATCAAGCTCGGCCTCGAGTCGTTCGCCGGCGTGCCCGGGCGGTTTCAGATCGTGCGCGAGGCGCCGCTGGTCGTCGTCGACTACGCGCACACGCCCGACGCGCTCGCGCGGACGCTCGACACGGCGCGGCTCCTCGCGCGGCAGTCCGCGGGCAGGGTCACGTGCGTCTTCGGCTGCGGCGGCGATCGCGATCCGGGCAAGCGCGGACCGATGGGCGCCCTCGCCGCCGAGCTTTCCGACGTGGTGATCGTCACGACCGACAACCCGCGCGCGGAGGATCCCGCGCGGATCGCCGACGCGATCGTCGCGGGCGCCGCCGCTGCTCCGCGCGCGCGGGCGAAGGTCACGCGGGTAGCCGATCGCGCCGAGGCCATCGCGCAGGCGATCCGATCCGCGGCCGAGGCGGACGTGGTCATCATCGCCGGCAAGGGCCACGAGGCGATGCAGATCATCGGCGACGTCGAGCACCCGTTCGACGACGCCGCCGTCGCCTCCGCGGCGCGCTGACCGCTGCAGTCGGAGCCCGCCCCCGAGCCCGAGCCCGCCCCCGAGCCCGAGCCCGCCCCCGAGCCCGCCCCCGAGCCCGAGCCCAATGCCGGTCAGCTAGCCAAGCCCGCACCCGACGCCGAGTCTGAGCCCGTACCAGCGCTGCACTCGAGCCCGCGCCCGCACCCAAGCGCAATTTCACTGCCAGCCTCCATCTTGATCCACTCCCTTTTTTCCGCCCCGCAGCCCGCACTTGCGGCCACACATCTCAATTGGGTAGCCCGCATGCCTCTCTCCTCAGCATTCGCCGACGCGACGCGCCTGGCGACGTAGGCGGACGCTCCGTCGAGGGTGACAGTCGGCCGGATCCGGCTCGGCGTCGGCGCGACGAGATGTGCGGCAGTGCGCCGTCGGAGCACGGTAGTCCCCGCATTCCAGCCGACGCAATGAGAACGACGTTGATCGCGCGGGCGGGGTTCACGCCAGTTTGGCTGATGCCGGGCGTCCGCCCGGCTGTCGGTTGGAGGGTGGCCGCGCTTCCGGATCTGGCAGGGAAAGGGTGCGGCGGTGCGGAGGATGCATGCGAGGCATCGACGGGGTACGACGCGTGCTTCGTGGCGGCAAGACCCCTGGGTGGATTCAAGTAGATTGTCATTGACGTTCACCGGAAAGGATATATGCTATTCAATTGATGGCGCGACCCACGACACAATCGACCTTCGTGTTCTCTCGGCGGGGCGGAGCTCGAAAGGGCGCTGGCCGCAAGCGCGCGGACGGGCGGCGCGGTGTGGGAGTCACGCATCGGGCTCGCCCGCGGATAGATGGTCGTACGCCCGTGCATGTGACGCTGCGGCTGCGGCGAGACTTACCGAATCTCAGCTCGCAGCTCGGCATGCAGGTCGTGTGGCGCGTATTCGCCGCCGCGCGCGACAGGCTCGGCGTGCGACTGGTCCACTGGTCGGCGCAGCGCGACCACCTGCACTTGATCGTCGAGCCCGAGAGTGAGAGGGCGCTGTCGCGCGGCATACAGGGGCTTTGCATCCGCTTCGCCAAGGCCATCAACCGCGCGATCGGTCGTCGCGGGCGCGTTTTCGCCGATCGCTATCACGCGGTGCCGCTCCGCTCGCCTCGGCAAACGCGGAGCGCGCTCGCGTATGTGCTCCTCAACGCGCGTCACCACGCCGCCGCTCGCCGTGAGCCGCTCTCCGGCTCCCTCGACGCCTGCTCCTCGAGCCCCTGCTTCGAGGGTTGGACGACGCCCCACCCGCCCACAGAAGGCCCTTGGAGCACCACCGTCACGCGCGCCTCGACATGGCTCCTCCACACCGGCTGGCGCCGCCACGGCCTGATTCATCCGCTCGAGATCCCCGGCCGCCCCGCATAGCCACGCCAGAGCCGAGCCCGAGCCACTCCGCGGTCTCATTCCAATCCACTCTCCGCTTCCCACCCCTGCAGGCACTTGCGGCTATCACTTCTCAATCGGCGACAGCGGGCCGGGCGAACGCCCGGCATCAGCCACACAGGGAATCAGTGGCAACGACTTGCACCGGCCAGCGCCAACTACCTTGCCGTTCACCGCCGTGCGGACGGCTCGTGCGAGGTCACCACCAAGGCAACCTCTCGCGGGCGCGCACGATCTCGTGCACACCCAGGGCGCACGACACGCCGTCGCTCTCGCAGCGAAGGCGCTATGCGACCGGCATTGGTGCCCGCGCCCGAGCCCGCGCCCGAGCCGAGCCCGAGCCCGCCCCCGAGCCCGCACCCGCACCCGAGCCCGAGCCCGAGCCCGCACCCGAGCCCGAGCCCGAGCCCG
>DASYCF010001330.1:0-8033 GCA_036500365.1 Byssovorax sp. | reverse complement strand
GAGCGGCGCCGCGAGCGCGCCAGTCGCCGTCGTCGCCGACGCGCCCCCGCCGCCGAAGGGCACGAGCAAGATGAAGATCGCAGGCTTCATCGTCGGAGGCGCGGGCATCGCGAGCCTCGGCGTCGCGGGCGTGTTCCTCGCGATGCGCCAGAGCGCGATCTCGAGCCTTGACAGCGCGTGCGGCGCGAACGGCCAGAGCTGCCCCGCGAACCTCGCGTCCACGAACAGCGGCGGCAAGACGGACTCGACCGTGTTCTCGATCACGGCCATCGCGGGAGGCGCGCTCGTCGCAGGCGGCCTCACGCTGATCCTCCTCGCGCCGAGCTCGAAGTCGACGCCCACCGTCGGCCTCCACCTCGCGCCGAGCTCGGCCTCGTTGGCCGGCGCGTTCTAATCGGCAAACGCCGGGTCGAAGCCGCGAGGCGAAGGCCTCAGTTCCAAGACACGTTCGGGGGAGCGGTGTCCACGGGACAGAAGCAGTTGTCGAAGTTGCCGATGGTGCCAGGCATGTTGGTCACGAGCGCGTAGCCGCTGCCCGTGTAGGGGCCGCCGGTCGGCGTGTCTTGATAGGCCCAGCACGCGCACTGCGTGGCGGTCTGATCGCAGATGACGTTCTCGTGGTACGTCTTGCCGGCTACGACGTCGGTGCACTGGAGCATCGCGATGTCGCCGGCGAGGTTCCACGCGTCCGCCGCCTCGGTGGCCTGCGTGGCGCTGTGCGTGCCCAGCGCCACGCAGTCGTAGAAGCTCTGGCCGAAGCCGTCGGCGTGCGTGGTCTGGCAGCCGCTGCCGCAGCACGCGGGCGTGTTGCACTCGCAGCCGTCGCCCATGTTGCCGTTGCAGTCCGACTTCCCCGGGCCGCACGCCGTCGCCGAGCACGAGCCGCCGACGCAGAACGGCGAGCTGCCGCCGCACGTCGTCGTGCACGTGCCGCAGTGGTTCGGGTCGCTGTTGATGTTCGCCTCGCAGCCGTCGAGCCGCGGGTTCATGTTGCAGTCGCGGAACGAGCCCGAGCACGTGATGTTGCAACTGCCGCCGACGCAGCTCGCCGTGCCGTTCGCCTGGCTGCACGCCGTGCCGCAGCCGCCGCAGTTGTTGACGTCGGTGCCCGTGTTCTGCTCGCAGCCGTTGTTCGGGTTGCCGTCGCAGTCGGTGAAGCCGTTCGCGCAGCTCGGCGCGCAGTGCCCGCCGACGCAGGCCGTCGTGCCGTTCATGTTCGAGCACACGACGCCGCAGCCGCCGCAGTTCGAGGCCGTGTTGAGCGGCACCTCGCACCCGTTCGCAGGCGAGAGATCGCAGTCGGCGAAGCCCATGTTGCAGCCGGTGAGGACGCACGACCCGCCCTGGCACGTGCCGCTGCCGTTCGGGAACGAGCACACGTGGCCGCAGGCGCCGCAGTTCAGCGGGTCGTTGTTGATGTCGGTCTCGCAGCCGTCGCTCGGGTTCGAGTCGCAGTCGCGGAAGCCGGTCGCGCAGATCGGCGCGCACGCGCCCATCGAGCAGCTCGTCGTGCCGTGGGCGTTCGTGCACCCGTTGCCGCACGAGCCGCAGTTGTCGAGGTCGGTCTGCGTGTTGACCTCGCACCCCGTGGAGTACGTCGTGTCGCAGTCCTGAAAGCCCGGGTCGCACGACAGGATCGAGCACATGCTCGCGCCGCACTGAGGCGTCCCGTGCTGCACGAAGCACGGCAGGCCGCACCCGCCGCAGTTGTTCACGTCGTTCGTCGTGTTCGCCTCGCAGCCGTTCGCGCCGTTGCCGTCGCAGTCGCCCTTGCCGGCCGCGCAGTTCGACACCGTGCACATCGCGTTCACGCACGCGGGCGTGCCGCCCTGCGCGGGGCAGACGTTGTTGCACATCGCGCAGTTGTTCACGTTGTTCGAGACCTGCACCTCGCAGCCGTTCGTCGGATCGCCGTCGCAGTCCTTGAAGCCCGAGTCGCACACGATGCCGCACACCATGTTCGTGCACGTGGGCGTGCCGTGGTTGCTGCTACAGGGCAGGCCGCAGCTGCCGCAGTTCTTCGGGCTGTTGGTGAGGTTCGTCTCGCAGCCGTTGCTCGGATCGTTGTCGCAGTCGCCGAAGTTCGCGTTGCACGGCCCGAGGGTGCACGCGCCGCCCTGGCACGCGGCCGCGCCGTTCGCGGGGGCCTGGCACGCGTGGGCGCACGTGCCGCAGTGGCTCACGTCGGTCGCCGCCTCGGACTCGCAGCCGTCGCTCGCCTGGGCGTTGCAGTCGTTGTAGCCCTGGTCGCAGGTCCCGATCGTGCACGCGCTCGCGACGCACGAGCCGGTGGCGTGATCGGGCGCGCACGGCTTGCCGCAGGCGCCGCAGTTGTCGAGGTCGGTCGTCAGATCGGCGCACGTGCCGCTGCAGCACGACGAGCCCTGGCGGCAGTGCTGCGTCGCGGTGCACCCGGGGATGCACGTCATCGTCGCGATGTCGCACACCGTGCCGAGCGGGCACGACGCATCTTGCCGGCAGCCGATGCACGTGTGGTTCGCGGCGTCGCACTTGAGGTTGCCGGCGGAGCCGCTCATGTTGCAGTCCGCGTCGTTCTTGCAGCCGGCCTGGCAGGTGTCGCCCGTCGCGCAGTACTCGCCGTCGGGGCACTTGTCGTCGGTCGGCAGGCACACGATGCAGACACCCGTCGTCTGGTTGCAGACGGGCAGCGGGTCCGCGCAGTCGTCGTCGGACGAGCACCCCGACGCGCCGCCGACGCCCGTGGCGCCGCCGCTGCCGGTGGCGCCGCCGCTGCTGGTCATGCGCGTGCCGGAGCTCGAGGCGCCGCCCGCGCCGAGCTGGCCGCCTCCTCCGCCCTCGCCGCTCTGGCCGAAGCCGCCGTACGACGGGAAGCCGCACGCGGCCGGGATCAGCAGCAGCGCCGCGACCGCGAGGACGACGGTCACCCACCGCGAGTGTGGCAGCATTCGCCCAGATTAGAAGAATCCGGCCAGACGAGAACTTGTTTCGGCGAGATCCCGACGCGCAGCGGAGCGCCCGCCGCGTCGAGCGTCAGGGGTGCTTGCAGAGCCGAACGAGACGCCACTCGTCCCCGGGCAGCTCCGTGCAGCGATCGGCGAAGTACACGAACGTCCCGTCGGTCCGCACGGAGTCCGTGTCGAACGACGTGGTGTTGGGCGAGTTGATGAACGTGTCGCTCTCGGCCAGCAGGAGCGGCGCGCTGCCGTCGAGGGGCAGGACGCCGATCGATGCATGCGCCCTCATCTCACCGGGTGTGACGCCGATCTCGCCGTCGAACACGACGTCGTCCGCGTCGGCGGCGATCGATTGAAACGTGCCGACGATGAGCTCCGTCGAAGGAGCGCCTGGCTCGACCTCGAAGATCCCGAGGCCGCTGGTCGTCCCGCCGGTCGGCAGCTGGAAGCCGACGAAGAACACGCGACCGGCGGCCGTCGCCGGAGCGGCGCCGCTCGAGTTCCCGTCGGCGGTCGCCACGCGACGCGACGCGGGATCGACGTCGAGCAAGCCGTTCGTCGTCATCAGCCACACATGCCCGGTCGCGTCGTCGCGGGTGGCGCCGTACAGCGACGCGCTCGCGAGGATGGGCTCGGGCGTGCCTCCCGCAGCTGGCACGCGGTAGACCGGCGCAGGCACGAACGGATCGGTGTAGCTCGCGGTGATCACCCACGCGCCCGACAAGATGGCGAACCCCGCGTCGAACGGGAGCGCGGCGATCACGCGCGGCGTGCCGCCGTGGGTCGACACCGCCTCGAGCTGGCCGCCCATCGCCCACACGATGGTGTCGCCGTCCACGTCGAGGCGATCGAGGTCGGGCGCGTTCGGGCCGGGCGCAGGCGTGAGGGGAACCGCGCCGCCTGACGCAAACGGCAGTCGGTACACGCGCCGCTCGGACGCGAAATAGATCGCGTCGTCGTCCGCCGTGAAGCGCGCGGGCCCGTAGTCGTTCTTGATGACGGCGAGCGGCGTCGCCTCGGGCGCGAGGCGCGCGCAGTCGGCCACGCGCGGCGCATCCTCGCACGGAGCGAGGCTCGCGCCCGTGTCCTCGAGCGGCGAACGGGCCCCGCAGCCCACGAGCGAAGAACAGACGGCGACGACGACGGACGTTCGAACAAGAATGACGGCCTCCCTCTCGGCGGCATGAAGCGCGGCGCAGCGCCGCCGACGGACAAGCGACGCGCGACGGCGTTCATTCCGTCGCCGCCCGCGCGCCGAGCGCCTCGCGTATCCTCGCGCGCGGAGGTCTCATGTACTGCTCTTCCCGCGCGATCGCCCCGTGGATCGTCACCGCCGCGCTCGCTGCTCTTCTCGCCCCCGCGTGCGGCGGCGGCGACTCGAGCGGCGGCGGAGGCGCCGCGACGGGCGGCGAAGCTGGCGGCGGCGCGCCGACGAGCACGGGCGCGCACCCCGCGACGACGTCGAGCACCGGCTCGCACGCGACGGCGACCGGCACGAGCGCGGGAGGATCGAGCGGCACGAGCGCGGGCGGCGGGAGCGGCACGAGCAGCGGCGGATCGAGCGGGACGAGCAGCGGCGCCGGCGGCTCGATCCCCGCGCCGGTCGTGTGCGACGTCCCCATCATGCCCGTCGACACATCGGCCGCGACGAACGTCGTCGGCGACGGCACCGCTGGCTCGTGCGACGAGGGCGCGCTCCAGGCCGCGGTCGCGGTGGGCGGCGCCATCGTCTTCGACTGCGGCGGCCCGATCCGCATCCAGATCACGCACCAGCTCGACATGAAGCTCGGCGTCGACACGACGATCGACGGCGGGGGCCAGGTCACGATCGACGGCAGCGGGATGACGCGCATCTTCAACTACGACAGCGCGAACTTCCGCGCCTCGACGAACGTGCTGTCGTTCCAGCACATCACGCTCGCGAACGGCAAATCGAGCGGCACCGCGCTGGCGCCCGAGAGCCCGCCGTGCTCGCAGGGGACCGACATCGACGGCGGCGGCGCGGCGATCTGGGTGCGCGACGCGATCGTGCACGTGGTCGACGTCACGTTCGATTCGAACACGGGCCCGAGCGTCGGCCCCGACGTCGCCGGCGGCGGGCTCTACGTGCTCGGCTGCCTCGACGCCGTCGTCGTCGGCTCGACCTTCCAGCACAACCGCATGGCGAACGGCGGCGCGATCGGCTCGCTCAACTCGGACCTCACGGTCGTGAACGACGCCTTCGACGACAACCGCGCGCAGGGCACCGACGCGAACAGCATCGACACGACCAGCTGCCACTCGACGAGCGGCGAGGTCGGCGACGGCGGCAACGGCGGCGCGATCTCGATCGACGGCGGCTCCGACGGCACGGTCACGGTGTGCGGCTGCTCGTTCACGAACAACCAGGGGCACGCGTTCGGCGGCGCGATGTTCCGCACGCCGGACGGCGCGATGCAGGCGACGAATATCGACCAGACGACGTTCGACGGCAACACGACCGACGGCGCCGACCAGATCGGCGGCGGCGGCGCGCTCTACTTCCACAACAGCGCGCTCACGATCACGCGCTCCACGCTCTCGAACAACACGGCGCCGGGCGCGGGCGCGCTCCAGGCCGACGGGACGAACCTCGTGCTCGAGAACGACACGTTCGCGAACAACCACGCGACGAAGGGGCTCGGCGGCGCGATCTCGATCTTCTCGAACGGCGGCTCGATCGACGGCTGCACCTTCGTGGGCAACGCGACCGACGGCGCCGACGGCCCGGGGTTCGCGTACTTCGGCGCCGCGATCGCGGGCAACCAGACGTTCACCGTCGACAACTCGATCTTCGCGAACGACACGACGATGGACTGCGGCGCGCCGATGGCCTGCCAGATCAACGGCTCGGGACAGGGCGACGTGCAGTTCCCGGCGACGCACACGGTGTGCAACGGCGCCGATCCGCCGTGCGGCGGCGCGAGCGGGACGACGTTCGCGGACCCGGGCCTCGCGGCGCTCGCGAACAACGGCGGCCCGACGAAGACCGCCGCGCCGAGCGCGACGGGCCCCGCGGCGGGCGCTGGCCAAAACTGCCTGCCGATCGATCAGCGCGGCAACCCGCGCGCGGCCAGCGGCTGCACCGCGGGCGCGTACGAGCTCCCGTAGCGGTCAGCCCACGAACGCGGCGTGCAGCGCGCGCTGCGCCGCGATCGCGTGCGCGGCGTCGACGACGAACGAGAGCCGCAGCGGCGTGCCGACGACGGCGTGCGGCTCGATCGAGCCGAGCGCCGCGAGCGCGCGAGCGAGCGGCTCGGTCGTCGCCGCGAGGCCGTCGCCGACGACGCTGACGACGCTGACGCCCTCGACGAGCTCGAGCGACGGGAGCGCGGCGACGAGCGAGCGCTTGGCGCCGGCCCAGTCGGGCACGTTCAAGAGCGGCACGAGGAGCGAGCCGCCGCGCGCTCCGAACGAGAGATCCTTGAACGCGACGCCCGCCGCGTCGCACGCGCGGAGGAGCTCGCCGAGGCGTGAAGCGTCGTCGATGCGCGCGAGCGCGACGCCCGGCTCGGCGACGATCGCGCGCGCGGCGAGGCGCTCGCCTGGCAAGCCCTTGCGCACGATCGTCTCGCGCGGCGGGGGCACCGCGTCGGCCGTGGCGCGCGCGTAGATGGCGATGCCGGCCCTCTTCGCCCACTCGACGGCCTGCGCGCAGACGACCTTCGCCCCGCACTCGGCCATCTCCTGCAGCATCTCGTGCGTGAGCTCGGGCAGGTGCGCCGCGTCGGGCACGGCGCGCGGGTCGGCGGAGTAGACGCCGTCGACGTCGCTGTAGATCTCGCAGCGCTCGGCCTCGAGCGCGGCGGCGAGCGCGACGGCGGTCGTGTCGGAGCCGCCGCGGCCGAGCGTCGTGATCTCGCGCCGGTAGCTCATGCCCTGGTAGCCGGCGACGATGACGATGCGCCCGCGCGCGAGCTCGTCCTCGATGCGGTGCGGCCGCACCTCGATGATGCGCGCGTCGAAGTGGCGATCGTTCGTCAGGATGCCCGACTGCGATCCGGTGAACGAGATCGCCTCAAGCCCGCGCGCGTGGATCGCGATCGAGAGCACGGCCATCGTCACGCGCTCGCCGGTCGAGAGCAGCATGTCGAGCTCGCGGCGCGGCGGGGCGGCGGCGTCGCCCGCGGCCTTCTGCGCGAGCGCGAGTAGGCCGTCGGTCGCCTTGCCCATCGCGCTCACGACGACGACGACGTCGTGACCCGCTTGCTTCGCGGCGACGACCCGATCGGCCACCTTGCCGACCTTCTCGACGTCGGCGACCGACGAGCCGCCGTATTTCTGGACGAGGATGGGTCGCGCGCTCTTCGAATGCTGGCTCACGGGTGCCTCGCTCTCGCATGGCGGTATCACGCCGCGGCGCGTCGGGCCAACAGCGCGGGTCAGCCACCGCCGGAGGCGCCGCGGAGCATGTCCTCGTAGAGCTCGGCCTCGCCTGGCTTGCCGGCGGCGCGGGCGGCGACGGCCAAACGCGTGAGCGCGCGAGCTCGCAGCGGGGCCATGCGCGCGCGCTCCGCCTCGGCGCCCTCCTCGAGCCGCGCCGACGCGAGCGCGAGCAGGTCGAGGTCACGGCCCAGCCGATCGAGGAGCGTCGCGAGCTCGATCGCCGACGCCGCGTCGGTCGGATCGGCGCGGACGCGGAACGCGAGCTGCTCGAGGTGCTGCTCGGCGTCGGCGTCGACCGCGGACGCCGCGATGTCGGCGAACGCCTCGTCTACGTCCGAGTCGGACGCGGGGTCAACCCGGGAGGGCGCGGCATCAACCCGGGTAGGGGCGGCAACCCGGGCGAGCGCCGCGGCGCCCCGGCGGAACGCGGCGCCGATGGCTCGGTCGCGCGGACGGAGCCGGAGCGCGAGGCCGAGCGCGCGCTGCGCCGCCGCGAGGTCGTCGGCCCGCTCCGAGAGCGACGCCGCCTCGACGAGGAGCGCGGCGACGGCGGGCGCGCGGTCGCCGAGGTCGTTGGCGGCCACCTCGACCGACGCGCGGAGGCGCCCTAGCGCGACGTTCGACCCCGCCACGTCGCCGATCTCGGCGCGCCACCGGCCCTCGAGCAGCAGCGCCTCGAAGCGCTCCGGCGCG
>DASYCF010001329.1:0-2522 GCA_036500365.1 Byssovorax sp. | reverse complement strand
GGCCTTCCAGCGCGCCCACGCGGATTAGCCGCCGAGCCTTCGGTCGACGACGGCCTCTGGCGCTCGGCGTCGGGGGCCGGCGTCGTCTTGGGGTTCGATTTTTTTGCGGATGAGGCTAAAACGCGCGCCCCGTGTCTCCTGACCAGCCCCCGCAGACGCCGGCGCCCGCCGCCGATGGCGACGCGTCGCGCGCGCTCTCGGCGCTCGATTGGGCCGTCGAGCGCGCCGAGCGCGGTGACGCCGTCGCGCCGCTGCCGTTCGAGAAGCCGGGGCGCGTCGACTTCAAGCTCGCCGCCGAAAAGCACCTCGGCGACGTCCGCGCGCGGCTCGATCGCATCATGATGAGTAACGACGCCGAGGCCGGGCTCGACGCGCTGCTCGACGCGGGCGCCCTCTCGGCGATGCTGCCCGAGGTCGAGGCGATGGTCGGCTTCGGCGACGGCGAGTGGCGTCACAAGGACGTGTGGAAGCACACGAAGCAGGTCGTGCGTCAGGCGGTGCCGCGCCTCGAGGTGCGCTGGGCCGCGCTGCTCCACGACATCGGCAAGGTGAGGACGCGCAGCATCTCACCGACGGGCGAGGTCCACTTCTTCGGCCACGCTGAGGTCGGCGCGCGCATGTTCGACAAGATGGACCGGCGCGTGACGCTGTTCGCGCCCGAGCCCGCGCTGAAGTCGAGCGTGCGCTTCCTGATCCTGCACCACCTCCGCGCGAGCGCGTACGAGGCGTCGTGGACCGACAGCGCCGTGCGCCGCTTCGCGAAGGAGATGGGCGACGCGCTCGTCGACGTGCTCGATCTCTCGCGCGCCGACATCACGACGAAGCGCCCCGAGAAGAAGCGCAAGGGCCTGCGTCAGATCTCCGATCTCGCCGAGCGCGTGCGCGACGTGTGCGCCGCCGACGCGGTCGTGCCGCCGCTCCCGAGCGGCATCGGCGACGCGATGATGGTCGCGTTCGGGCTCGCGCCGTCGCGCAAGCTCGGCGACCTCAAGCGCGCGCTCGAGGCCGCGGTCGACGCCGGCGAGATCGCCCCGCACCTCGACGCCGACGCGTACCTCGCGTTCCTGCGCGCCAACGCCGCGCGGTTCGAGCTCTTGGCGGCGACCCCACCTCGCGACGAGCCGACGGGCTGACCATGCCGGCGTCGGGCGGGCCGTATCGCGAGCGCGAGGCGCGCCCCGCGCGGCGGCTCGGCCGATACGCGCTCCTCGAACAGCGCGACGACTCGATGATCGGGGCGCGGTGGATCGCCGCGCTCGAGACCGCGCGCGCGTCCGGCGCGACGCGGCCCGCGCTCCACGTCGTCGAGATCGCGCCCGCCATCGCCGAGCGCGCGAGGTCGGCGCGCGCGCTCGATCGCGGCGACTCCGCGTTCGCGGGTCGCGATGACAGCGACTCCGCTGCCGCGGGTCGCGACCAGCTGCGCGACCTCGTCGACGTGACGGACGCGGCGCTCGAGGCGGTGCACGAGGTCGACCTCGGCGACGCGGCGCTCATCGCGAGCTCGCTCGTCGCGGGTGAGCGGCTGTCGCGCGTGGCGGCGGACGAGCCGCGCGTCACGGCGCTCGCTGGCGCGGCCCTCGCGGCCCACGTCGTCGCGGAGGCGGCGCGCGGCGCCGGCGCGCTCCACCGCGCGGGGCTCGCCCACGGCGCGATCACGCCGCGGCGCGTGATCATCGGCTACGACGGCGCGATCACGCTCGTCGGCGCGGTCGAGGCGGCGCTGCTCCCGTTCGCGGACGCGCACGCCCAGCACGAGGCGCGCGGGGAGATCGCGTACCGCGCGCCCGAGGTGCTCGGCGGCGCGCGCGCATCGGCGACGACCGACGTGCTCTCGCTCGGCGTCCTCGCGTGGGAGCTCGTCGCGCGCGCGTCGCCGTTCCGCCGCGCGACCGCGCGCGCCACGCTCGAGGCCGCGTCCGCGTGCGCGCCGCCGCCGCTGCCGGCGTCCTGTCCGCGAGCCGTCGCGCGCGTCGTCGAGGCCGCGCTCGCGCGCGATCCGAGCGCGCGCCCTCGAGACGGAGACGATCTCGCGAACGCCCTCCGCGCGGCCGCCGGCGTCGACGCGAAGACGGGCCAGCGCGCCCTCGCCGCCCACATGCGCGCCTGGTTCGACCGCGAGCGCGCCGCGCTCGACGCACGCTTGACGTCGCTCGGCCTCGCGACCCCGGGGTGAGGCGCCACGCCGCTCGCACGCGCTCCTGCGCCGCGACCCGCGCTGCGCTACTGCGGATCGTTGAACAGATCGCGCTTCGGCTTCGCCGTGATGGGCTTCGCCTTGCCGGGCGCGTGAGGCACCTGGGGACGCGGCGCGGCGGTCGCGCTGGCCGCGGCGCTGTCGCTCGGTGAATCGGGCGCCGCCGACGCGCTCGACGATGGAGCTTCGACGGGCGCGGACGGCGCGACGGCGATCGACGCGGCCGGAGCGCTCGCAGAGGTCGACGCAGCGAGGGCCGGCGCGGCGCTCGCCGCTAGATCGGGCGTGGCCGCCGCGTCGACGCCGCGCCTCGTCCTCGTCATCG
>DASYCF010001328.1:0-6888 GCA_036500365.1 Byssovorax sp. | reverse complement strand
CCCCCGATCCGAGCGCGTTCCCGTGGTCCGGCGTCGTGTTCGCGCTCGCCGGGCTCACGCGGCCCGAGGCGCCGCTCTACCTGGGCGTGCCGATGCTGTTCCTCGGCCGGCGCTTCTTCGGCAAGCAGAACCTCATCCGCGGCGGGTTGTTCGCGCTGCCGGTCGGCGCGCACCTGCTCTTCCGCTACGCGTACTACGGCGCGTGGGTGCCGAACACGCTGAGCGCGAAGACCGGCAACGTGAACGGCCAGGTCATCGCGGGCTGGGGCTACGTCACGAGCTGGGCGACGCACCAGGGCCCCGTCGTGTGGCTCGCGGCGTTCGGCATCGCGATCGCGCTCGTGCTGCGGCGGCTCGATCTGCTCGCGATCATCGTGCTCGCGACGCTCGTCGGCGCGTACGTCGTGCTCGTCGGCGGCGACTGGATGCCGTTCTTCCGCTTCATGGCGCCGTTCGAGCCGCTCTTGTTCGTGCTGGTCGACATCGGCGCGCGCCAGATCGTCGACCGCCGCGAGAAGGCCCCTGCCCTCGCCCTCGCGCTCTTCGCGCTCGGCGTCATCCCCGGCCGCATCGAGAACCTGCGCGACGCGCAGAAGCAGTTCCTCGTGAAGGAGAAGGGCTTCTGGGACAAAGCCGCGGGCGGCACGGCGAAGTGGTTCCTCGCGAACGGCGAGCCGGGGGAGATCGCCATCGGCGACATCGGCTTCGTCGGCTACACGACGAACTATCCGATCCTCGACCTGCTCGGCCTCGTCGACCCCGTGATCGCGAAGGTGCCCGGCGGCTACACGCAGAAGCTCGGCGAGGGCTTCAGGGATCGGTTCTTCGACGTCGGGCCGAAGTACCTGCTGCTCATCTCGTCGAGCATGGACTGCGCGCACCCGAGCGTCCCCGGCTCGCAGGTCCTCTACCGCGACGCGCGCTTCCGGCCGCGGTATTCGGTCGCGGGCAAGGTGCCGCTCGACGGCGGCTTCGCCTGGTGCATCTACAAGAACAAGTCCGCTGGCAAGGACGCCATGGCCTCCCCCGGCGCCCGCTGAGCCGCCGCGGCTTCAGCTCGGGGTCAAGGCGTGAGGGTCGACTCGTCGATGCCGACCGCCGCGGAGATGCGCCGGCGCAGGATGACGGCGTCCTCGTCGAGCTCGGTGGCGATGCGCGTCACCGCGGCGGCCATCGAGCGGTGCACCTCGAGGAAGCCGCGCCTCGTGAAGCCGATGGCGATGCCGGCGATCACGCTGCGCACGATCGCGTGCTTGAAGCCCTCGCCCTGCACGACGACGTGCACGTGCTCGCACGTGTCCGTCCAGATGTGGCGGCGGCGCATCATCTCTTGCTGCTCGTTGCCCTCGGGCGCCGCGATCGTGTTCGAGACGAGCGAGAGGTTCGTGAGCTTCTTGCCGAGGCGCCGATGGTAGGTCTCGAGCTCGGTGAGCAAGCGGGAGCCGTCCGGCGCCTGCGGGGAGCTCTCCCAGCGAACGACGTGGACGCGACCGAGGAGGGCTGACTTGTAGGGCATCGTCGGTCTGTGTTTTAGATCACTTCGTCATCATCCCGAGCTGTTTCTGCATGCTCCACTCGAAGGCGCGCTGCGGGAGCAGCCCGTGCAGCAGCGAGACGAGGTGGGCGTCCGATCCGCAAAGATATTTGCGCTTGGGCCGGCGCGCCGTGGCAGCGTCGACGATCGCCGCGGCGACGGCGCGCGGGTCGCCGCCGTGCTTCTCGAGCTGAGCCTGGAGCCAGCCCTGCATGCGCTCGATCGCGCCGGCGTTCGGGTGATTGGGATCGGACAGGGCGCTCGCGACGCGCAGGTTCGACTTGAAGATCTCCGTCTTGTGCATGCCGGGCACGACCAGGATCACCTTGACGCCGTGGGGCGCGAGCTCGATGTGCGCCGACTCCGACAGCCCGTGTACGGCGTACTTCACGCCGCAGTACACGGGCGCGCCGGGGCTCGGGGCGATGCCGCTCGCGCTGGTCACGTTCACGATGCGGCCGCCGCCGCGGGCCTTCATGCCGGGGAGCACGGCCTTCATCATCGCGAGCGTGCCGATGAGGTTCGTGTCGACCTGCTCGCGGATCTCGTCGAGGCTTTGGTCCTCGAAGAAGCCGACCACGCCCATGCCGGCGTTGTTGACGAGCAGATCGAGGTTCGCCCCCGAGTCGGCGACGAGGGCGACGACCTCGACCGCGCGCGCCGCGTCGCGCACGTCGAGCGCGTGCACGTCGAGCGTGACCCCGGCGACGCCGGCGGCGGCGTCGAGCGCGGCGCGCTTCTTCGGATCCCGCATCGTCGCGAACACGCGGAAGCCGGCCTCGGCGAGGGCGACGGCGGCGCACAGGCCGATGCCGCTCGAGCACCCGGTGACGAGCGCGGCGCGGCGCGCTCCGTTCGAACCGTTCACGGCGAGATCAGCCACGGCGACACCTCCTCGAGAGGGTGGTTCGACGACGGGCGCGCGACCGCTTCATCGCGACGCCTGCGCGGCGAGGCGCGCGACCGCGCCCGCGTCGAGATCGGACGCGTGCACGTCGCCGCGGCGCTCGACGAGCTGCACCCAGAGGCCGCCGACCCGCCCGGGATCCAGGAACACCTCGCGGAGGCCGGGCGCCGACTCGACCGGCGCGCCGAGGGTCGCGAGCCCGAGCGCCGCGAGCGCCGTGATCGCCGCGTCGAGATCGTCGACGCGGAGGGCGACGTGATGAAGCCCGGCGCCGTGCGCGTCGTGGAACGCCTTCACCGGGCCGGGCCCGTCGGGCGCGTTCACGTGGAGCTCGACGTCGCCGAGCCGCAGCGTGCGGATGACCATCCCGGGGATCTTGATCTCCGGTGAGAGCGACGCGCCCGAGATCGACTCGAGCGCCCGCGCGGCGGGGCCGAGCTCGCCGACGACGGCGGTCACGTGGTCGAGCGCGACGCGCACGTCACCACCTCACGGCGGCGGCGCCGTAGGTGTAGCCGGCGCCCGGGCCGAACAAGAGCACGCGCGCGCCCTTCGGCGTGCGACCCGCGCGGCGCGCCTCGTGGAGCGAGCACGTGAGCGTCGCCGAGTTGATGACGCCGTACTCCTCGAACGTGTCGAACACGACGCCGCTCGGGAGGCCGAGCGCGTCCGACATGAACTCGCCGAACCACGCGTTCGGATGGTGCGAGATGAAGAGGTCCACCTCCGAGAGCGGGAAGCCCGCGCGCCTCGTCGCCTCCTCGCACACGGTGACGGCGTTCTTCTCGAGCTCGCCCATGACCTCGACCTGGAGGTCGTCGCGCCACGTGTACATGAGCCGCTCGGTCGAAGGCTGCCAGTACGCGCGCGACGCGTGCGACGGCGTGAGCCACGCGAGCTTGATCGCAGCGTGGAGCCGGCCGTCGGTGCGCCACGAGCAGTCGATCGTCGTGCCCTTCGACGGTCCGACGACGAACGCCGCGGCCATGTCGCCGTCCTGGAACGACGTCGTAGAGCCCGGGTCCTGCACGCGCGAGTACGCGGCCGAGTGGACGCAGAGGACGCGCTCCGCCTGCCCCGCGGCGATGAACGACGCCGCGAACTGGAGCTGTGAGACGGGGCTGTTGCAGATGCTGTCGACACCCCACGACGGCCCCTTCGTGAAGCCGATCTTGTGCGCGACGAGCGCGAAGTTGGCGGGCTGGATCTCGTCGGGCAGGAACGACTGGACGACCATCGCGTCGACATCGCCGACGGCGAGCCCCGCGTCGGCGACGGCGAGCTTGGCCGCGCTCGCCTCGGCGTCGGACGAGCGGCAGTCCTTCGGGAAGTAGCGGCGACGGCGCGTGCCGCGGAACGGATCGACGAACGCGCGCTCGATCGCGCCGATCGTGCGGGTCCACTTGGGATGCGAGAAGTGCATGCCCGCGATCTGGATGGAGCCGTCGTCGCCGCGCCGGCCGCGGAACGGATCGGCCGCGGGCGCGGCCTTCATCGACTCGGGGAACGCGTCGTTCGTCACGACGTCACCGCTCCAGATGCCGACGCCGAGGACGCCGATGTCAGCGAGGCGCCTCACGCGTCGCCTCCTTCGTGCGCGCGCGACATCTGCGTGAGCGCCTCGATGCGCCCGTCGCCGCGGATGCGCACGTCGCGGTCGTGCCGGACGTCGAGCACGACCGGGAGGCCGTCGGCGGTCAGCTCGTCGAGCAGCGCCTTCGTGATCTGACCCGGCCGCTCGATGCGAACGCCGCGGGCGCCGATCGACTCGGCCCACAGCACGAAGTCGATGCGCGGCGTCTCCCACGGCGCGTCGCGGCCGTAGGTGAGCCGGTGGCCGTGGTAGACCATGTTGTAACGGGCGTCGTTGAAGACGGCGTAGACGACGGGCAGCCCGTGCTTCACGGCGAGGAGCAGCTCCATGCCGGCCATCTGCATGCCGCCGTCGCCGCACACGCAGACCACGCGCCGCGACGGATCGGCGAGCGCGATCCCGATCGCCGACGCGATGCCCGACGCCATCGAGCCGAGGCCGAGGTGGATGACGAACGCCCTCGGGTCGCGCGCGGTCAGGTAGTGGAGCGCGAACAGCATGTGCTCGCCGATGTCGGTGACGAAGGTCGCGTCGGGCGCCGCGCGCTCGAGGTCGGCGATCACGCGGTGCGGCGCGATGACGCCGGCGTCGTCGGCGGCGAAGTCCGGCACGTCGAAGGCCGACACCTCGCGCGCCGACGCCACGAGCGCGGCGCCGACCGTGATCGGACCCGCCTTGCTCATCTCGTGGGTGAGCGCGCGCGTGAAGACGCCGAGGTCGCACGCCATCGGCAGCGACGTCGGGAAGTTTCGACCGAACACGCGCGCGTCCGTGTCGACGTGCACGAGCGCGCCGCCTGGCGACACCGGCGGCGTACCCGCGACGCTCACGTCGTCGAGGTCGGTGCCGAGCGCGAGCGCCACGTCGACGCCCGCGCGCGTGTACCGCCGCGCCCAGAACGACGCGCTCATCCCGCCGCTTCGCAGGCTGAGCGGGTGATCGTCGGGCACGACGCCCTTCGCCTGCGGCGTGGTCATGAACGGCGCGCCGATCGCCGCGACGAGCGCGCCGATCTCGCGCGCGAACGGGCGACACGCCGCGCCGACGACGACGAGCGGCCGCGCCGCCCCGCGGAGGGCCCGCGCGACGCGGGCGATCGCCGCCGGGTGGATGACCGGATCGGCCGCGCTCGTGACCTCGACCGGCACGTCGACCGACGCCTCGCGCGCGTCGAGCAGGTCAATCGGCGCGGTCACGAGGACGGGCCCAGGGTTGCGCGGATCCTCCGCGGCGGCGACGGCCGCGCGGAGGTGCGCGGCTGCGCTGCCCGCGCGCGTGATGCGGACGCGCGCGCGCGTGATCGGGCGCAGCATCTCCTCGAACGAGAGGCCCTCGGGTCCGAGCGTCTGCAAGAGCCGCTTGCCCGTGCGCTCCCACGCCGTGTCGCCGCACAGGAGGATCAGCGGCACGCGCTCGAGGTGCGCGGCGGCGATGCCCGTGACCACGTTCGTCGCCCCGGGCCCCGCCGTGACGATGATCGCGCACGTGCGGCCGGACGCCCGGTGCGCCCCCATCGCTTCGAACACGCCGTACGTCTCCTGTCGCGGCTCGACGAGGCGCGCGCCCGGCTCGCGCAGCACCGCGTCGAAGATCGCGATGATCGGCCCGCCGGGTACGCCGAAGAAGGCCTCGACCCCGAGCGCGCACAGGGTCGACACGATCGACTGCGCCGTCGACCGCGGCGCGGCGAGGAACTCCCCCGATGCCTTGTTCGCGGGCGGGACGGCGGGGCCGAGCGCGCGCACTGGCGCGACGGCGTCCTCGAGCTCGGACGTTGTAAAGCGCTTCATGAACGCGGAGACCTCCTGCGTGAGCGAGCGGACCGAGCTCGCGACAGATGACGCGCGACGCGCGCCGCGTACCCCTCAGGGATCGACGAAGGCGACGACGGCGTCCCAGTACTCGTCGTGGTGCGGCGACGGCTCGAGGCGCGGGATCTGGAGCGCGCCCGGGATGACGACGAGCTCTGCGCCGCCTGACACGCCGCCCGCGCTGCCGTACGCCGCGGCCAGCGCCTGCGTGTCGGAGAGCGGGAAGTTCTGGTCGTCTTCGCCGCGGATGACGAGCCCAGGCACGCGCGCCCGCGTGGGATCGTACGACGGCAGCGAGAAGTTCGCGACCGTCGTCCCCATCGCGTACGCGCCGGGCTGCGTGGACTGGTACCAGGCGGAGACGGCCGGATCGGAGCCCGCGAGCAGGATGTCGTAGTTGTCCGCGACCGTGTCGAAGTAGCCGTTCGGGAGCGACAGGATGAACTGCTGGAAGCCGGGGCTGCCGAACGTCTCGTTGAAGAAGTCCGTGCCGCTCTGGTAGAGCATCGTCGACATCGTGCAGGAGCGCGTGAGGTCATCGCGCGCGCAGAGCTCGGAGAAGACGCCGCCGCCGTCGCTCTCGCCGAGCAGGTCGACGCGCGAGACGCCGCGCGTGAGGCGCACGTACTGCACGACGGCGGTCATGTCGGCGAGGTCGCGCGCGTACGTGACGTCGAAGCCGCTCGTCGGCGCGGTGCTCTCGCCGACGCCCTCGGGATCGACGCTCATCGCGAAGAAGCCGCGGCGCGCGAACATGTCGCGCGCGTCGTAGCCGGTCTCGCCGTCGACGTTGAACGCGTCGGCGTTGAACGACGCGCCGTTCGCGATGGCGCCCGACTGCATGAGGATCGCGCGGTGCGGGAAGCGGAGCACCGAGCGCAGGGTGAACGACTCGCGCAGGTGGACGCGCACGCCGTGAGAGACGGTCACGAAGTGATCGAGCGTCTGCACCTTGTCGAGCAGATCGTCGCCGAGGCCGCCGCCGCAGTCGCGCGACGTCGTGTGCTCGGTGCCGAGGTCGGGCGCGGCGGCCTCGACGGCG
>DASYCF010001327.1:0-7000 GCA_036500365.1 Byssovorax sp. | reverse complement strand
CGCAACCCGGTCCGGGGGAAATCTGGTAGCGTCCCGCGGCGATGAACCCGCGGAATCTCAGCTTCGTGGCGTGCGCGGCCGTGCTGGGCTTGGCTTCCCTCCAGGCTACGGGCGGCTGCTCGAGCTCGACCTCGCCGACCTCCTCGAGCGACGGCGGCGCGACCGCCGACCCGTGCTTCGACTACACCGGATACACCGGCATGAGCCCGAGCTCCTCGTTCAAGAACGACGTCGAGCCCATCCTCCGGCGCGCCTGCGGCCTGTCCGACTCGTGCCACGGGAACCCGCTCGCCACGATCCCGAACCAGCCCTACCTCGGCCCGAAGACGAGCGACCCCGCGCCGAGCGACGCGGATCTCGCCAACATCGTCGACGGAATCGTGAACGTCATCGGGCAGGTGCCGACCTCGAACGGCGGCTCGACGCCGATCACGGGCGGCATGGTCATCGTGAAGCCGGGCGATCCCGCGAACAGCTTCATGATGGCGAAGCTCGACGCCGTCCCCGAGGGCAACGTCTTCTGCGCGACGTACGCGTGCGCGGCCGACGCGTCGTGCGGCGTGTCGATGCCGTCGGGCGGGCCGCAGCTCGAGCCGGACGAGCTCACGACCATCCGCGACTGGATCGCGCAGGGCGCGAACAAGAACTGAGCGCGTCGTGATCGGCCGGCTCACGGGGCGCATCGTCGACGACTCGGCGGACGGCAGCGTCGTGCTCGACGTCGGCGGCGTCGGCTACGAGCTCACCATGCCGCTCGGCTCGATCGGCCGCGCGCGCGGCGCCCAGGGCGACGGCGAGGTCACGCTCCACGTCCACACCCACGTGCGCGAAGACGCGCTGCTCCTCTACGGCTTCCCGAGCGGCGACGATCGCGCGGCCTTCCGCACGCTCATCGGCGTCTCGAACGTCGGGCCGAAGATCGCGCTCGCGCTCCTCGGCGTGATGACCGCCCACGAGCTCGCCGCCGTGGTCGGGCGCGGGCACGTCCAGAAGCTCCAGTCAGTGCCCGGCGTCGGCAAGAAGACCGCGGAGCGCATCATCCTCGAGCTGAAAGACAAGCTCGCCGCGGCGCTCTCGGCGGCGCCCCAGGCCGCGTCCGCGACCGCCGCGCCCGTCGTCAAGCCGGTCGAGAGCCAGGCGGAGCTCTTGTTCGGCGCGCTCACGCGCATGGGCTACCGCGGCGCCGAGGCCGAACGCGCGGTGGCGACCCTCGGCGCCCGGGTCGACGTCGAGCCGCTGTCGGACCTTGTTCGGGACGCCCTCGCCCTCCTCGCGAGGTAGCCCTCGTTCGATAGTCGACAGCGGACATGCGGCCGCCTATGCTCCGCCGGCTGTCCGGCATCCATCGGTCGGCGCCCGGCGATGCCGGGACGCTCCGGCACATCGGCGAAGGCGGCCCAAGCGCAAACACGCGCGGGGCGCGCGACCCCCGCGAGGAAATGCGTGATCACCTGCGCGAAGTGCTTCAAGGAGAACCAGGATCACTACAAGTTCTGCCTCGGTTGCGGGGCTGAGCTCCCACGCGACGCGACGCCGAAGAAGTTCGCGTCGGGGACGCCGCCGCAGGGCGTGCCCATCGCGAAGCCGGCGATGCCGCACGCGATCGAGGACGAGACGACCACGCTCGGCACCGGAACGAGCGGCGTGCCGGGCGCGCCCCTCGGCGGCGCGGCTCGTCCGCGGTCAGCGCCGCCGCCCCCGCCAGGCGGTGGAGCGGCGCCCGCTCCCGCGGTGCCCATCGCCGCCCCGCTCCCCGCGGCCGCGCTCGGCGGCGCGCCCGCAGCCGGCGCGTCGGGGCCGCCGATCATGTGCCCGCAGTGCGAGCACCCGAACCCGGCGAACAACAAGTTCTGCGCGTCGTGCGGCTTCAAGCTCGCGCGGCCCGTGCTCTCCGACGTACCCCCCGCGGCGACGCCGGCGGCGTCGAGCAGCGGCGTCGTGCTCACCGCGCTCCGCGCCGACGGGACCGAGGCGGGCACCTACGCGCTCCCGTCGGGGACCGTGACGATCGGCCGCGACACGGGCGCGATCTTCGCCGGCGACAGCTACCTCTCGCCGCGCCACGCGACCTTCACCCCGCGCGGCGGCAAGCTCTACGTGCACGACGAGCAGTCGCTCAACGGCGTCTACAAGAAGCTCCGCCGCGACGAGCCCATCATCATCGGCATGAGCGAGATCTTCCGCATCGGCCAGGAGATCATCCGCTTCGAACCGCTCACGCCCCTCGCGCCCACGGGCGACGGGGTCGAGCGCCTCGGCAGCCCGGCGAAGGGGTACATCGGCCGCATCGCGCTCGTCATCGGCCGCGACGCGACGGGCAACGCCTACCCCGTGCCGGAGACGGGCCTGCACCTCGGGCGCGAGCGCGGCGACGTGCTCTTCCCGGAGGACGGCTACGTGTCGGGCCTCCACTGCCGGCTGTCGTGGCAAAACTCGCAGCTCCTGCTCACCGATCTCGGGAGCTCGAACGGCACGTTCGTCCGGCTCACCGGCGAGGTCGACATCGTGCACGGCGACATCCTGCTCATGGGGCAGCAGCTCTTCCGCATCGCGATGCCCTGAGGGGCGCGACGACGATGGACGACACCTCCCGCACGGTCCGCGTCGTCGCCGCCGTCATCGAGCGCGACGGCCGCTACCTCATCACGCAGCGCCGCCCCGCCGCCGTGCTGCCGCTCCTCTGGGAGTTCCCGGGCGGCAAGGTCGAGCCGGGCGAGACCGACGCGGCGGCGCTCAAGCGCGAGGTGCGCCACCGCCTCGGCGTCGAGATCGACGCGGGCCAGCTCATCTCGTTCGTGAGCCACCCGTACGAGAAGTACGTCGTCGATCTGTACCTCTACGAGTGCCACATCCAGAGCGGCGAGCTCGCGACGCACGCGGTGAACGCCTTCAAGTGGGTCACGAGCGCCGAGTTCGACCAGTACCCGTTCACGCCCGCGGACGAGGCGAGCATGAACAAGCTGCTCGGGATGGGCTAAGCTCGTCGCGAGGTCGTTCGTGAAGCTCGGCAAGACCCACGCGGTGTTCGTCGCTGCGTCGCTCGCGGCCGCCGGCGTCGTGGCCGTGAGCTGCGGGTATCCGAACTTCGAATACGACCCCACGCTCGAGAGCTCGAGCTCGAGCTCGAGCTCGAGCGCGAGCGGTGCCGGCGCCGCGTCCGGGTCGAGCCACAGCTCGACGGCGATGAGCTCGTCGTCGACCGGGGTCACCCCGCACCTCGCGTGCGGCCCCGCCGGCGAGTCGATGGTGTGCGCGGCCGGTCAGAGCTGCTGCCACGCCGACGTGCAGCACCCGAACTGCGACACCTGCTTCGACAACGATCAGAACTGCACGGAGAAGTGCGCCGGGGCGACGTACATCCGCCTCTTCTGCAACGACGACGCCGACTGCGACCCGAGCGAGCACTGCTGCGTCACGTTCAACATGGGCACGTTCACCGACACGATCACCGGCTCCGCCTGCGAGGCGAGCTGCGACGCGCAGGGCAAGACGGGCATCTGCGACCCGTCGGACAGCCAAGCGTGCCCGCAAGGCGCCGCGTGCAAGCCGATCTACCCGGGATACTTCGTCTGCGTCGAGACGGTCCCCTGACGATCAGAACGAGCCGCTCACCGTCGCGCCGCGCGGCGCGGGCGCGAGGACGAAGCTCGTCGAGGCCGGCTTCGACTTGTTCGGTCCGAGGACGAAGAACAGCACGACGCCCGTGGCGAGCACGCCGAGGCCGGCGCCACCGGCGATGAACGCTCCGGTCTGCAGCGACTTTCCCTGCGCGCCCGTGGCCGCGTCCGACTGCTTCGCGCAGTGGAACGTCTGGCTGCCGACCTGCTTGCACGCGCTCTCGGCGGCGCTCTCGTCCACGGCGGAGATGCCGTAGAGGACGCCGCCCGCCGCGACGCCGGCGACGCCGATCGCGCCGACGATGTACGCGGGCACGCGCGACGGCCCGGTCGGCGGGGGCGGCGGGGCGACGACGACCGGCGGCGCGTCGTCGTGATCGTCGACCGGCACCGTGACGACCTGGACCGCGCGCTCGCCGAGCTGGAGCTCCTTTTCGAAGAGCGGCTCGCCCTTGGCGCTCACGAGCAAGACGACGTGCTTGCCGGGATCGACGAGCTGATCGGCGCCGAATTTCTCGCGCGTCACGGGCGCGTTGTCGAGCGTGAGCTTGGACGTCGTGAGGCGGCCCTTCACGTCGACGCGCAGGTGGGCGACGCGCTGGCGCAGCGCCTCGGCCCGCTTCGGCGCGTTCTCGAGCACCTCGATCGCGCTCGACCCAGCGACGCGCGCGTCCTCCGTCGCCAGCTCGAAGCCCTTGAGCGCGGACACGAGCTTGCCGAGGTTCTCTTCGCAGAGCGCGATGTGGAAGCGCACCTGCGGCGTGACGCGGACCTCCGCGACCTGCTTGAACTTCTCGAGCGCGCCCGCGTAGTCGGCGGCCTTCTCGAGCTCCTTGCCCTCGGCGAAGGTCTGGCGCGCGCTCGCGAGCTCCTGCGCGGTCGGGTCGGCGTGCGCCGGCGCGGCCACGACCGCGACCGCCGACGCGATCGCGAGGCCGAGCCCGAACAAGACGCGCCGCCGGAGCATGGGCGCCGACGATAGCCAATCCGCGCCACGCGGCGCCAGTAGAAGGCTTCGACTAGCATCGCCGTCGTGACGATCGCCCGCGACTCGTTCTGCTCGTCCTGCGGCGCCCCGTACGCGGACACCCGCGCCTATCCGCGCACGTGCGGCGCGTGCGCGCGGCAAATTTGGGTCAATCCGACGCCCGTCGCCGTGATCCTCGTGCCCGTGACGGCCGACGCGCGCGTCGGGCTCCTCGTCGTTCGCCGCGCCATCCCGCCGGGGATCGGCCGCCTCGCCCTCCCCGGCGGGTTCATCGAGGAGCACGAGCCCTGGCAGGTCGGCGGCGCGCGCGAGGTGCGCGAGGAGACGGGCGTCGCCCTCGATCCGGCGAAGATTCAGCCGTTGTTCTTCGCGTCGTCCGAGCCGCGCCCCAACCGCGTGCTCCTGTTCGGGCTCGCCGAGGCGCTCGATCTCGCGGCCATCGGCGCGTTTGCGGGCGACGCGGAGTCGTCCGAGCGAGGCCTCGTCTTCGGCGCCGCCGGGCTCGTCGACGTCTTTGCCTTCCCGCTGCACGCCGAGGTCGCGGCGCGCTTCTTCGACTCGAGGGGCATCTCGGGAGCGCACGCCTTCGTGCCGGTGTAGTCGCGGGAACCGGCACAAATGCGACACATGTGCCGAAGATCTGGCACACAAACCCAACCCGGGTTGGGCGAACCAGCCAAAAAGTTGCTCCTTGCGCGCTGGCCTCGGTCTTGCTTAACGCTGCGTCAGCGCGTGTCAATCTACGCCATCCTCCGGAGGCCGCTCATGTCCCTCGTCTCGAACCGCTCGCTTGTCCTCTTCGCCGCCGCCGCGCTCCTCGCCGTCTCGTCGCTCGGCTGCGCCGACACGACCGAGGGCGGCTCGAACACCGGCGACGGCGGCGGCACGCCCGCGACCGGCTCGGGCGGCGGCGGAGGCGGCGACGTGAAGCAGGTCTGCGAGCCCGGCGCGATGCGCCCGTGCGACAACGGCGGGACGCAGCAGTGCATCATCCAAGACGGCGAGGCCGCCTGGGACCAGTGCACGCAGCCCGGCCCGACGGGGACGCCGCTCGTGCTCGTCTTCGACGGCGCGCCCGTCTCGTTCCAGGCCGACGCGACGCACGCGTTCGATCTCACGGGCGCGGCGAGCTACACGAGCGACTGGCCGACGGCGCGCACGCCCTGGCTCGCCCTCGATCGCGACGGCGACGGCGCGATCGGCGACGGCGGGGAGCTCTTCGGCTCGGCGACGGTGCTGTCGACGGGCGCGCGCGCGACGAACGGCTTCGACGCCCTGCGCGAGCTCGACTCGAACCACGACGGCGTGATCGACGCGCGCGACGCCCGCTTCGGCGAGCTCGTCGTCTGGGCCGATCGCGACGGCGACCGCCGCTCGACGGCCGCCGAGCTCACGCGCGCGAGCAGCGTCCTGCTCTCGATCGACCTCGGCTACCACGCGTCGCCCCGGTGCGACGCGCGCGGCAACTGCGAGATCGAGCGCGCGACGTTCCGCTACGTCGACGCGGCGGGCGCCGAGCGCATCGGCCACGTCGTCGACGTCCACCTCGCCCTCCGCTGACCCGAGCCGAGGCGCTCCAAGGCTCCAAGTTCGGCCAGATCTCGAGGCGGGCACGGGCTCGGATCGTCAACCCTGGTTGCGATTTCTCGGCCGCCTTGACTTCAGCGAAGCCAGGGCGGGACGAACTCGGGCGCGGCGGCGGCGATCACGACCGCGCCCGCCGCGAGCGCGGCGCCGCCGTACAGCGCGGCCACGAGCGCGCGCGGCGCGAAGCCGGCGCGGCGAACGCCGATCGCGGCGAAGGTCGCGGCCGCGTAGAGCGCGGGCAGCGCGACCGCGAGGCCGTAGAGCGGCCAGCCTCCGCCGCGATCGCCCGGCGTCGCGACGAAGCCGGCGACGACGAGGTAGGCGGCGAAGAGGTAGACCGTCGGGCTCGTGATGCGCGCGCGCGCACGGCGCCGCTCCTCGGCGTCGGCGCGGAGGCCGAACCACGCAGAGACGCCGAGCGCGAGCGCGAGCCACGCGACGCAGCAGACCCAGCCCGCCGGGCTCACGGCGCCGGTGCGGCTGCGTGCGCGCGCACGCGCGGGCACTCGGGGTCGGGACCGAGAGCGCCGCGCGCGTGCATCGACACGGCCTGACACCCGCCGCGGCAGACGGGCGCGAGCTCGCACGACGCGCACGGCTCGCCGAGCGCAGCGTGGTGCGCGCGGACGACGTCGAGGTGGCGCGCGCCGTCCCACGCGCTGCCGAGGTCACGGCCGGCGTCGGCGGAGCCGCGCGAATCCACGCCGGTGAGCGCGGCGGGCGGCGGCAAGAAGCTGCACGCAGCCGCGCGACCGTGCACGTCGAGGCCGCCGAGCCCGCGCCCCGCCTCGCAGCCGAAGACGCCGAG
>DASYCF010001326.1:0-2512 GCA_036500365.1 Byssovorax sp. | reverse complement strand
GGCCGACGCCGCCGCGCCCAGCGTCGACGCGGTGAAGAACGCGATGGTCGCTGCTCGGCGGGGCGCCGACTTCGAGCTCCTCGTCGAGGCGGGGCGCCGCGCCTCGACACGGGCAGACGCGGAGGTCGCGAAGCTCGGTCGCGAGGCCGTGATCGAGGCGTCGGCGCACCTCGCGCGGCTCACGCTCCGGTGCAGCGGCGCCTGCGTCGTCGAGCTCGACGGCGCGCCGACGAGCGGCGGCGAGATGTTCGCGCTGCCGGGGACGCACAGGATCGCCGCGCGGTCGCCGAGCGGCGCGCGGAGCGAGCGCGTGGTCTCGTGCGACGCCGGGATGGCGTACACGTACGACCTCGATCCCGTCGCGGCGTTCGCGGCGCAGCCGGCCGGGCGGTCCGTCGCGCCCTCGCCGCTCGTCGTCCAGTCCGCGGCGACGCCCGGCGGCGCGTCGCCCGCGCTGTTCTATGCCTCGCTCGGTCTCACCGCCGCGCTCACCGGGCTCGTCGTCGCCTCCGGCGTCGACGCGGTCGCGGCGAAGGACGATCTCCCGAACCCGCCGACGACGGCCGAGCGCGACGACGTGCTCGGGCGGGCGCACCGCACCGACGCGCTCCTCGGCGGCGCGCTCGCCGCCGGCGCGCTCTCGGCGGCGCTCGCGATCTGGGTCGTGCGCTGGCCGTCGTCTCCGCGGGCGCGAGCCGCCGCCGCGTGCGCGTTCACGTGCGGGAGCTTCTGACGTGGCGCGCGCGCCGCTGACGAGCGACACCGCGCTGCGCCGCGCCGGCACGTACGAGCTCCTGCTCGACGTCGGCCGCGGCGGCATGGGCAGCATCCAGCTCGCGCGGGCTCGCGGCGAAGACGCCGGCGCGGCGGGCTTCGAGCGGCTCGTCGCCATCAAGCGCGCGCACGCGTTCGTGCTCGACGACGAGGCGCAGACGGCGCGCTTCCTCGACGAGGCGCGGCTCGCGGCGCGCGTGCACCACGCGAACGTCGTCGGCATCCACCGCGTCGGCCGCGACGAGGCGGGGCCGTACCTCGTCTTCGACTACGTGGAGGGCGACACGCTCGACGCGCTCGTCGACTACACGTCGCTCCGGCGCCGGCCGCTCGCGCCGCCGATCGTCCTGCGCATCGTCGCCGACGCGCTCGCAGGCCTCGACGCCGCGCACGAGACGCGCGACGCGGCGGGGCGCCCGCTCGGCATCCTGCACCGCGACGTCGCGCCGCAGAACCTGCTCGTCGGCGTCGACGGCGTGACGCGCCTCGCGGACTTTGGCATCGCGCGCGAGGGGGCCGGCGCGCTCGACGCCGATCGCGCCTACCTCGAGGGCCGCATCCCGTTCCTCACGCCGGAGTACCTCACGCGCGAGCCGGTCGATCGCCGCGTCGACGTGTACGCGATGGGCGTCACCGCGTGGTTCGCGCTCGTCGGCAAGCTCCCGTGGCCCGACGCGACCGAGGAGGAGCTCGTGCGGCTCGTCGTCCGCGACGGCGTTCCGGCGATGTCGACCGCCGGCCTCGAGATCGCGCCGCCGATCGAGCGCATCGTCGCGAAGGCGTGCGCGCGCGACGCGAGCGAGCGCTACCCCACGGCCCGCGCGATGCTCGACGACATCGAGGCGCTCGCGCGCGAGACGGGCTGGCTGGCGAGCCACCGCGAGGTCGCCGACGTCGTGCGCGAGCTGGCCGGGGGAGAGCTCGCGTCGCGTCGCGCGCAGCTGGCCGCGCTCGTCAGCGGCGACGACGCGTCGACGTCGGAGCGCTCCGCGGCGCGCGAGCCCGCGTCGGGCGCGCGAGCTTCGTCGTCGGCGGCGCGGCCGCCGTGGCGCGAGATCGTCGTCGGGGCGATCGCGCTGCTCGTCATCGGCGCGGCCACGTCGATGCTCGCCGCGCGAGGCCGCGCGGCCCCCGTGTCCCGCGTCGCGCCAGCGGTCGAGGCGGCGCCTGCGCCCGCGCCTCCCGTCGTCGAGACGGTCGCGGTCGTCGTCGTCGCGCCGCCGCAGCCGACGAGCTCGGCGGCCGCGCCCGTCGAGCCGAGCGCGCGCTCCGCGCAGCCGCGGCCAGCGCCGCGCGCGTCGTCGCCGCGCGCGTCGTCGCCGCGCGGCGACGGCCTCCAGATCGCGACCGCGAACCCGTACCGCTGACGGGGTCGCCGGTCTCCGACACCCCTGTCGGAAAGCAACGCTAACGCCCGTCTCTCCAGGGCGAGACAACTGGGCGGTCCACTCGCGCGTCACGGCGCGCGTCACCCTGTGGACCGGAGGCCTTGATGACTTGGTTCCACACGAGCGCCGCGCGCATCACCGCGGGCATCGGCGCGGTCCTGTTCGCGGGCGTGATCGCCGCGGCGGGCTGCGGCAGCGACACGAGCACGGGCACGAGCCCGAGCGGCGGCGAGGGCGGCGGCGGGGTGGGCGGCGGCTCGCCCACGACGTCGACGCACATGACGACGACGTCGACCCACATGGCGACCTCGACGACGGGCACCCAGGCGACGACGACGACCGGCACCGGC
>DASYCF010001325.1:0-2977 GCA_036500365.1 Byssovorax sp. | reverse complement strand
GAGCGCGGCGCGGGGTCGCGCCGGTGTTCGCTACGACTGCGCTCCACCTACGGTGGGACATCGGCTTGTTCATGACGGCCTCGCGGGGTTCAGGGGACCGTCTTCGCGGCGCCGGGCGGCGGCGCGCCGGGCGCGCTGTCGACGAGGCCCGTCCGGACCTTCTCGGTGTAGCGGATGGCGGGGCGCTCCTCGAGCGGGGTGGTCACGCCGCCCTTCTCGTAGCCGACGACGTTGAGATCGATCGTCTTGCCCTCGACCGCGGTGAACGAGTGGCTCGACTTCACCTCGAACCGGTAGCCGCGCAGGTACGAGAACACGCCGTATCCGTTGCCCTGCAGGTTCACGAGCACGCTGAGCGTGTGGTCGCCCGGCGGCACGGAGCCGTTGAAGATCGGGATTTCCTGCTGCTCGGCGAGCGCGCCCGACTGGTCGGTCTTGTTGTACTGGACCGCGCCGTCGAGCACGACGAGCAGGCGCGTCACGCGGAACGCGCTCGAGAACTCGTTGCCGAAGTGGATGCCCGCGCGCGAGCCCGCGCCGCCGCCGGAGAGGATGGTGTCGCTGAGCAGCGAGAGGCGCGTGTGGCTGCGCCGGATCTGCTCCTTGAGCTCGTCGATGCGCTGCTCGAGGTCGCGGAGGCGCACCGCGTACGTCGGCCCGTCCATCGGGATCGACGACGGCGTGGGCGGCGGCGCAGCGGCCGCCTTGCCCGACAAGGCGGGCGCGGGCGTCGCTGCGAGCGCGACGTGCGACGCTGCCGGGGCTGCCGACGCGGCCAGCTTCACCGCAGGGGGGCCTTTCGGCTGGGCCGCGGCGGTGCCTTGCGTCGTTCCCACGATGGGGAGCAGAGCCAGCAAGGACGCCCCCGCCCCGAGCGCCAGCGTCTTCTTAAGTCCCATGAAGTCAGCCCCTTGTGTGCGTAGGTCGCTGCGGCCACCGTGGCGCGACCGCGTGAACGGCTCGAGAGTCGACGGGCGCCTTCGCGCGAGTTTCCGCGTTCTGGCGTTGCGCAGCGCGCAGTCTAGTTGGGGTAGCGTCGCTTCCGCAACGACCGTCGCCGCGAGAACCGGCCGCAGTCTCCCGGAAGTTTCGTGTGTAGGCACACTTCGGGTTCGGCCCGACAGACGCACCGGGCGTCGCGCGGGGTGCGCTCGCCCTCTGCGCGGGGCCGGTGCTAGGGTGCACGCGCGCCGGGCGGGGAGAACTTCGCGCCGCGCGATGCGTCCCATGGGGTGTCCCTCAGCGTCGTCGTCCCCCTGGCAGCCGCCTTCCCTGCGCGAACCGTGGCGCGTCGAGCGTCGTCGGGGTTGATGGTGGACCCGTCGGACGAGGCGCTGATGATGCGGTTCCAGGCGGGCGATCGCACGGCGTTCGCGTCGCTCGTGCGGCGGCACAAGATCACGCTCTTCAACTTCGTCTTGCGCAGCGTGCGCAGCCCGCAGACGGCCGAGGACCTCGTGCAAGACGTGTTCGTGCGCATCGTCCAGAGCGCGGGGGACTTCAAGCACGAGGCGCGATTCACGACGTGGGCCTACGCGATCGCGCGCAACATCTGCATCGACCACCTGCGCAAGATGTCGCTGCGGCGGCACCCGTCGCTCGATCAGCCGTCTGGCCCCGACGACGCCGGGCCGACGCTGCTCGATCGCACGCCCGACGGCCACCCGGGCGCGAGCGTCGAGCGCGCGGCGATCGGCGCCGAGCTCTCGCAGCGCATCGCGCGGTGCGTCGAGTCGCTGCCCGCCGAGCAGCGCGAGGTCTTCTTGCTCCGCGAGCTGGCGAACGTGCCGTTCAAGGACATCGCGGAGATCACGGGCGTGCCGGAGAACACGGTGAAGAGCCGCATGCGCTACGCGCTCGAGCGGCTGCAGGAGGCGCTCGCCGAGTACGAGGACTACGCGCGCGCGCTGCGCTGAAGGTCGCCCTGACGCGCTCGATGAACTAGAAGAAGATCGGCCGGAAAGAAGCCATGGACTGCGAGAAATTCGACCTCCACGTGATGGACGCCTTGTACGACGAGCTCGACGAGCTCACGTACGCGGCGCTCCGCCGTCACGTCGAGGGCTGCTCGCGGTGCGGCGCGGTGTGGAGCGAGCTCCGCGCCACGCGCGAGGTCGGGGTGCTGCCCATCGTGCAGCCGAGCGACGACCTCGAGGCGCGCGTGCTCGAGGCGGCGCTCGCCGCGCAGAAGACGACGCCGTTCCCGCGCAAGGTGCTGCGCGCGCTCTCGTGGGCAGGCAGCCACGCGATGCGGCCGCAGCTCGCGATGGCGGCGCTCTTCTTCCTCGTCATCGGCTCGAGCCTGCTGCTCCTCCGCGCGCGCCCGGGCACGCCCGGCGCGCCGATGCGCGTGACCGAGCGCGGCGCCCCGGCTCCCGACGAAGAACCCCCGGCGGCCACGGCTGCGCCCGCGCCCGCGCCCGCGTCGCCCGGCGTCGCCCAGCGGGCCGAGGAGTCGGAGGCGAAGCAGAAGGACGCGCCGAAGGAGCGCGAGCGCGACAAGGACGCCGCGACCGACGCGAAGGCTGCCCTCGCCGACGCGCGCGCCACCCGCGACAAGAGCGGCTGCGGCGCGGCCGTCGGCAAGTTCGACGAGGTCGGCGGCCGCTTCCCCGCGACCGCCGCCGCGGCCGACGCGATGTGGGAGGAGGCCGTGTGCTACCGGAGCCTCGGCGAGCCGACGAAGGCGCGCGAGCTCCTCCTCGCGCTGAAGGCGAACGGCGCCTACCGCGACCGCGTCGAGCAGGAGCTCTCTGCCGAGCCGCAGATGAACGGGAACGCACAGAACGTCGTCGCGACGCGCGCGCCCGCGCACGCCGCCCCGCCGGCGGCGCAAGCCGCGGCCGCGCCGCTCGCGAGCGCCGCGCCGAGCGCGACGCCCAACGCCGCAGCCGAGGCGACGAGCGGCAGCGCGTACCGCCACGGCGCGGCCGCGCCGAGGGCGAAGGCGGCGAAGGCCCCCGCCACCGAGCCGCCC
>DASYCF010001324.1:0-4046 GCA_036500365.1 Byssovorax sp. | reverse complement strand
CGGGTGCAGGATCTTGAGCGCGACCGAGCGCTGCTCGACCATGTCGAGCGCCTGGTACACGCGGCCCATGCCGCCGTCCGCCACGCGGCGCCATACCTGGTAGCGGCCGCCGCAGACGGCGCGGCCGACGCGCTTGTCGTCGGCGTCGCTCGGCGCGGCGACCTCGGTCGTGGGGGCGAGGCGCTGCCCGTCGATCGGGCAGAACCCGCCGTCGTCCGGGTAGAGGCGAAAGCAGCTGGTGCAGGTCTTCACGGCTTCAAAGAAGAGATGCGGCGAGCTTGCGCGAGCTTCGATCGGCGGCGAACGGGATCACGCGCCGGGCTTGGGTTCCGTCTCCGCGCCGGCCGCCTCGGCAGCCGGCGGCATGTAGTACAGGATACGCCGGCAGTGCGGGCATTGCTCGAATTCCTCTTGCCGCCGCATCTTCTGGAACATCATCGGCGGAACCGAGAGGTGACAGCCGACGCAGGTGCCGTCGTACGTGCGGGCGATCGCCATGGGCCGGCGCGTGCGCACGGACTCGTAGCGGCGAAAAATCGCCGGCGGCAGGCGCTTCTGGGTCGCCTCGCGGTCCTTCATCTTCCGGGCGCGCTCGGCCTCGAGCTCCCCGATCGTGCTCGTGATGCCGCCCTGCGAGCCCTCGAGCTCCCCCGAGAGCGTGCCGTGCTTCGTCTCGCCGTCGGAGATCGACGAGCGCGCCTGCTCGGAGGCGCCGTTCAGGCGCTCGAGCTCGTCCTCGCGGTCGCGGAGCAGCTTGCGCAGCTCCTCCACCTCGCGCTGGGCGGCGTTCGACTCGCGCTCGTTGCGCGATCGCTGGAGCTTCTCGCGGGAGCGGTCGATCTGCTGCGACATCTGGCGGAGCTCGGTGACGAGCTCGTTCCGCGTCTTGTCCATCGAGGTGAGCATGTCGCGGTCGCCCTTCAAGCGGTCGTCGAGCTGCTTCACGACGGTTCGCATCGCCGAGAGTCCGCCGCGCTGCGACTCGAGCTGCTCGTCGATCCGCCGGATGGCGGCGTCGATGCTCGCGAGCTCTTCGAGCGGGGCGATCTGTTCGCGGATACTCACGTGTTCTTTCTGCTCCTTGCTGGCTCGCGCTTCCGACGCGCGAGCACCCTGTTTCCGCGGCGTGGGCCCACCTGGGGTCGAACCAGGAACGACCCGGTTATGAGCCGGGGGCTCTGACCGATTGAGCTATGGGCCCGCTTTCGAAGGGGCCGCAAGCGCCCCGTCGCCCGAGCGCGCGAACGCGCCCGAGATGGCTCCGCCGGACGGCACGGCGCCCGGCGGACGCCTATCGTCGCACGTTCGCGGGCGCGAGGCGCTCGTCGCGCGCTGGAAACCACGGCTTCGACCGGCCCCACCACGCGGCGCAAGGTAGTTCAACCCGGGGCGGCTTGGAAGACCGTTCCAGATCCGCGGCCCTCGCCGAGCACGCGCTCGACGCGATACTTCCCCGAGACGAGCTGACCGACGTCGAGCGTCGCGCCAGCCCTCGGGGCCGCGCGCGGCTCGAGCTCTCGATGGCGCGCGCGTCCAAATCCGCTGGAGCATCGCACGCGTCGGCGCGCGGGCTCAAGGCGGGGCGTCCACGATGCGACGGCGCTTCGGGGGCTTCGGGGCCGTCGACGGCTCGGCGCTCCGCGGCGTCCCGCGGGCGTCCTTGCAGCAACGGAAACCAAGGTCGAGCGCGCGGTGCGCCGGCGCCTCGTCGGTCTTCACGGCGCGGCACGCGGCCCGCGGGCTCGCCCACGAGCCGCCGACGATCGCCGAACGAAAGGGCGGAGTGTGCACCTTGCCCGCCTCGTTCACGGTCCACTCCGCGACGTTCCCCGAGAGATCGCGGGCGCCGAAGACGCTCACGCACGCGGGCCGCTCACCCGCTGCCGTCCGCCCGTCGAGCGCGGGCGGATCCTGCGCGTCCGACGTCGTCGAGAGGGCGGCGCCGGGCGCGACGTCGAGGTTGCACGCGCGCGCGTCGCGGACGCGGCCCGTCGGGTACGGCCACATCGCCGCGCCCTCGCACGCGAACTGCCACTCCTCGACGGTGCACAGGCGCTTGCCCTCGTTCGAGCACCCGCGCGACGCCTCGTCGAAGTCGACGCGCACCGCCGGGAGCGCGCCCTCGAGGTTCGGGTACTCGTCGCGATCGACGCAGAAGCGCCGGTGCACGAGCCGCCCCTCGCAGAGGACGTCGGGCCCGTACGCCTCGCAGACCTCCGCGTCGCCCGCGCGCGGCGTCGCGCACGTGTGGCCCACGAACGGGCACGACACGCCGTCGACGAGGACCATCCCTTCCCCGCACGCCTCGAGCGCGCCCTCGATGGGCCGCACGTAGCGCGGGAGCGGCGGCGCGCTCGCGGACACCGCCGGCGGCGCGCTCGCCGAGCTGCTCGGCGCCGGCGGCGGGGCTTCGTCGTCGACCCCACGCGTCGTCGGCGCGTCGACAGGCGCGGGCGGCGCGGCGAGCTTGGGCGCGAGCAGCGCGGCGGCGCCCACGAGCGCGCCCGCGACGACCAGCGCGAACACGACCTGCTCGCGCACGCCCGCTCACCCCTCGCGGAGGCGCAGCGCGCTCAATGGAGCTCGCGCCCCTTGCCGTGGTGCGTGTCGACCCACGGGCGCGGCGGCGGCGTCTCGACGCCGTCGATCGTGTCGCCGCAGCACCGGAAGCCGACCTGGTAGAAGCGGAAGGTCGGCCCGTGCGAGGTCGTCGCGAGGCGGCACGTGTCGCGCACCGGACCCCAGTAGCCGCCGTGCAGCGCCGCGGGGTTGTCCGTCGATGGATCGTCGGCGCCCTCGTCGGTCCACTCGTCGACGTTGCCCGCCATGTCGTACGCGCCGTACGCGCTCACGCAGTCGGGGTGCGCGCCGATCTTGTCGGCTTGCCAGAGGCGCGCGAGCTCGCCCTCGCGGGTGACGTCCTTCATCATCGCGTTCACGTCGAAGCCGAGCGCCGCGCGGTCGAGGTTGCACGGGCTCGGCTGACGCACGTAGCCGTACGGATAGGGCATGCGCTTCGGCCCCTCGCACGCGAGCATCCACTCGGTGCGGCGGCAGAGGCGTTTGTGCGCGCCCGCGCACAGCGCCTTCGCCTCGAACCAGTCGACGAACACGCGCGGGTTCTCGCCGACCTCGTTCGGCCACTCGTAGCGGTCGACGCAGTAGCGGCGATGGTCGAGCTTGCCGGCGCACGCGACGCCGCGCTCGTACTCGGCGCACCCGTGGCCGTAGCCGGGGCGCACGCAGCGGAGCTCGATCTCGGGGCAGAACTCCCCGTCGACGAGCGTCATGTCTGCGGGGCACGCCGCGCGCGCCTCCGCGGTCGCGAACCGGTCCGGGGTCGCCGGCGCGGACGAGGTGGGCGCCGCCGCGTCGGATGGCAGCCGAGGCACGCGAAGGTGCAGCGCGACCCGCGCGGCGGGGCGCCTCGGGCGCAGGAGCGCGTCGATGGGTGTGGCGGGCGCGTAGCGCGACGCGAGCGCGATCAGGCCGAGCGAGATCCCGGCGAGCGCCGCCCGCCCCCCTCGATTCGACGCCTCGCCCACGGCGCGCGAGCCTAGCGCGCCGCCACGTTTCGGCCCGCTTTCCGGCGACGACGTTGCCCGGCGCCGCGCGTCGGCCTACAAGCTCACGCCCGCGATGCGGACCCGTCGTGCTGTCGTGTTTCAGGGGCGCGCGCTCGCCGGCGCCGCGCTCGCGTGCGCCGCCGCGTCAGCGTGCGCGCCCGCGCAGGACCCGCCCGGCCGCACCAGCGAGGCGGCGCAGGCGGAGCGCACGCTCACGCTGCCCGCCTCCGGTGAGGCCCGGTCGGCCGGCGGCGGCGTCGGCGAGGCGCCGTCGACCGCGCCACGCGAGGAGCTCGAGCCCGGCCACGGCGCGAAGATCGCCAGCATCGCGATGCGCACGTGGATCTACGTCGCCCCGCGCGAGCATTCGACGAAGCTCGGCTACCTGCGCGCGGGCGCCGTCGTCGACCGCGGCGACGCGCCCGCAGGGACCGACGGGTGCGCCGGCGGCTGGTACCGCGTCGCGCCGCGCGGCTACGT
>DASYCF010001323.1:0-3384 GCA_036500365.1 Byssovorax sp. | reverse complement strand
TGAACGAGAGCACCACCTCGGTGCCCTTGCGGAGCGGGAAGTGGAAGCCCTCCACGCCGCCGCCGTGCGGCTGCATCATGCGCACGAGCGTCGACGCCTTGCCGTCCTTCAGCGGGCTCTCGTCGAAGAAGAACTTCACGTTGTAGCGGCCGCGATCGTCGATCTGCGCGTAGTCGCTGTTCGCGGACGCGTCGATCACGCCGTGTTCGAAGCCGTACACGCGCGGCCAAGGCGTCAGCCGCTCGGGGCGCCACTGCACGGTCGCCGGCATCGACGTCGACTCGCACCGATAGACGTCCTTGAACGGCAGGTGGATGCGGCGGGCGAGCTCCGGAGACGCGGCGACGAGGTTCCCGAAATGCTCGCACGACGTCACGAGGTACTTCTGGTTCAACGCGTCGAGCGGGTGCTCGTCGAGCGTGAAGCAGAAGCCCGCGCGGAGGTGCACGCTGCCGCTCCCGAAGTGCTCGAGCTGGCGCGCGAGCAGCTCCTCCGCGCGGAGCGTCGCGAGCTTCGTCGCGTCGTCCGGCGTGAAGACGCGCGCGTTGTACACGCTGATCTCGCCGACGCCGGTCTTCTGCACGGCCGCCTCGCCCGAGACGTCGAGCGTCGGCTTCGTGTAGTCGTAGTCCTTGATCCGCACGCTCGCCGGGAGCGAGCTCGCGCGGTAGCGAAAGCTCTCGATCGCCTGGCCCGCGGGCTGGTCGTCTCCCGACGTCGGCACGTAGCGCACGGCGGCGCTCGGCAGGTCGGTGTGCGACGCCTTCGCGTCCGTGACGACGAGCTTCTCGGCGTCGCCCCCGTGGTCGAAGAAGTAATACGCGCCGACGTGCTCGAGCCAGCGAGAGACGAAGGCGAGATCGCTCTCTCGATACTGACAGACGTGCTCCTCCGTCGGATACGAGCCGGTCAGTTGAAGATCGTAGTCGTTCGACGTGAGCCCGTTCGCGTCGAACACCTCCTTGAGGATGTCGGGCAGCGCCATCTGCGTGAAGATGCGGCTGTGGTGCGTGTAAGACAGCCGCTGGAGCTTCGGCACGAGGAGCACGCGGAACATCGCGAAGCGGTCGTGCGCGTGCACGAGCTCGACGGCGTCGATCAAGCCCTTGAACGTCGTCGTCTCCTTCCAGTCCGCGTGCATGCCGAGCTCGGCGCGGGCGCCGAGCGCGTCTTGCGCGTCGAGGGTCTGCGCGTCCTCGACCGGGACCGAGACGAAGATCTCGAACTCGTACGGGCGACTCAACGCCTCGCGGCCGTGGAAGCTCGCGACGCGCGTCGATTTCGGGAAGGCGCTCGAGGTGAACGTGAACACGTCATCCATGGGGGACCTCGCGAAGGGGCTGCCAGACTACCCGGGGTCACTCGGAAGGCAACGTCGGGTTGCGCCGTCCGCGTGGACGCTCGTACGCTCGCCCGCGCGCCGATGCGCAACCCGTTCGCCGTCTTGCCGCTGTGCCCGCTCGCGTGTGGGTCGCTGCTCGCGCGCGTGGGCGACGCGCTCGTCGCCGTCGTCGTCGTCAAAGGTTCGTTCGCGCTCGCCGCCGATCGCGCCGCGTGGCCCACCTCACCGCGACCGCTCGACCCGCTCGACTACGTGCCTCTGCTGCGCGGCGCGAGCGTCGTCGTCTCGGCCACCGCGCGCGCGGCGCAGGAGGCGACCGCCGGTGTAGCGTTGTTTCGCGAGGGCCGATCGCTGATCGCCAAGCAGGCGCGCACCGGCGACTTCGCGCCGAGCGTCGCGACCGTCGCGCCGCGCGCGGCCCTCGGCGTCGGGCCCGTCGGCGAGATCGTCGTCTCGCCCGATCTCGATCTCGCCGCGCTCCACGTCGCGCCTCCGGACCAGGTGCTCGCCGCGCCGATCGTCGGCGACGAGTGGATCGTGCTCGACGGCTTCCACGCGATGACGGCGCGCCTTCAATCCCAGCTGCCCGGCGTCCGCGCGGAGGCGCGCGTGCTCCGAGGCGATCAGGCCGGCGCGCTCGATCCCATCGAGCTCGTCGCCGACACGCTCGTCGTCGACGCGGACACGGCCGTCGCGTCGATCGTCTGGCGCGGCGGGCGCCACGTCGCGACCGTCGACGAGGCGCGCGCGCTCCGCGTCTACGTGGGGCTCGCGCTGCCTGGCGCGCCCGTGCGCTGGCCGGCGCCGCCGCCGCCGCTCGCGCGCACGGCGCGCTTCTCGCTGCAAGCCGTCCTGCCGGGAGCGCCGGCTGTCCCCGTGACGGAGGCGCTTGCCGCGGACGAGATCGCGCGCCTCGTCCACGCGCCGCCGTCCGCGGAGTCGACGACGCAGCTCTCGATCGCGGCGCTGCATGCGGCGGCCTTGCCGTTCGGCGCGCCTGACGTCGCAGCGCCTCCGGTCGTCGCCGCGGTCCGACGCGCGGCGCCGCGCTTCTCCACGGGGACGGGCGAGCTCGACCGGTCGATGATCGCGCTCGCCGCGACGCCGTTTGCGCTCGCGCCGCCGCGCGTCGAACCGCAGCACGCCACGGCGTCGCCTCCGCCGATGCAAGGCGCAGACGCGTCGCCGGACGTCGGGCACGACACGCCTGCACCCGAGGGCGTCGGCGCGTCCCAGCCGGCGGCGGCTCCTCCGGCGCTCGTGTCCGAAGCGGAGGGGCTCGCCGCGACGATCGCCGCGCGCCGCCGCGACGGCGCGTCGCTGCGTGACCTTCACCTCGCCGGGGCGAACCTCGCCGGCGTCGATCTCAGCGGCGCCGATCTTCGGGAGATGGACCTGGTCGACGCGCGGCTCGGCGGCGCGAACCTCGAGCGGGCGAAGCTCGGCGGCGCGCGCCTCGTCGGCGCCGACCTCCGCGGCGCGAACCTCGCCGGCGCCGACGCGTCGGGCGCCGACCTCGCGCGGGTCGATCTCCGCGGCGCGAACCTGTCCGGCGCCGTCCTCACGCAGGCGAACCTGCTCGCGGCCCGCGGGGACGACGCGTCGCTGGTCGCCGTCTCGGCGGCGCGCGCCTGCTTCGCTCGCGGCACGTGGGACGCGGCCGATTTCGAGCGCGCGTCGCTCGGCGGGGCCGACTTCGCGAGCGCGTCGCTCGGGCGCGCGCGGTTCGTCGACGCCGACGCGCCGGGCGCGATCTTCACCGACGCGACGTGCCCCGACGCGGTGTGGGACGGCGCGCGCGTCGCCGACGCGAGCTTCGGTCGCGCCGTGCTGACGTCGGGCTCGTTCGCGTCGATCGACGGCGCGCGCGCGCGGTTCGAGGACGCCCGGCTCGACGGCGCCCGCTTCGACGGCGCGCGGCTCGCCGGCGCGCGGTTCGCCCGCGCGACGGCGGTCGACGCGGCGTTCGTCGGCGCCGTCCTCGAGGGCGCCGCGCTCCAGCGGATCGACGCGCGCGGCGCCGACTTCTCGCGCGCCGATCT
>DASYCF010001322.1:0-3576 GCA_036500365.1 Byssovorax sp. | reverse complement strand
GCCGCCGTCGAGCCGCACCGTCGTCGGGTCGAGCGCGCCGAGGCCGACCTCGTGCGCGCAGCCGATGAGGGCGATCCGCCCGTCGACTTGGCGCGGCGTGGCCTCCGCGTCGCGCGGCGCCTCCGTGATGGCCTGCGCGGCGAAGAGCGGGGCGGCGCCGGGAAACGCGGCATCGTTCGCGGGGAATCCCGCCGACAGGGAGGGCAGCGCGTCGTCGACGGCGCGATCGGGGCGCGCGCTCGAGCCGGGCGGGGCGCCATCGAGCGGCGGCGAGAGCCCGTGCGCGCGGGCGTACACGTCGACGAGCTCTTCGGGCTCGATGCGCGCGGCCGTCGCGATCGCGAGCTCGCCGGTCGCGAGGTCGATCTCGTCGCCGTCGTCGGTGATCGCGGTCGGCGCGAGGTGCGCGGTCGCTCCTCCTCCGAAGTACCGAAGCGCGACCTCGTCGCCGCGCCCCGCGTCGTACGCCGCGGCGACCACGAGCTCCGCGATCGGCTCACACGACCCGCCGCGATCGACGAGCGCCTCCGCGACGAGCCCGCCAGGCCGACCGAAGTAGCGGAGGTCGCCGAACGCGCGCCTCACGGCGGCCGGCAGATCCTCGGTGCGGAGCGCCGTCGCGAGGGCCTTCACGCGCGCGGCGTAGGCGCGACGAGCGCGCGACATGTCCACGTCGCGGCCCGCCTCCGCCGCGTCGATCTCCGACGCGTCCAGCAAGAACTCACCGAGCGAGAACTTCCCTGCCGCGATCTCCGCCCGGGCCCGCGCGATCAGCGCGCGCCTCGACGCCTCGACGATCGCCGCGTCACGCGCGGCGATCGCGGTGGCCGACGCCTCGGCGCGCGGCGTGACGATCGGCAAGCGCGCGGAGATCCACCCGCCGAGCAGCGCGGCGTGCGCGACCAGCGAGACGACGAGCGCGCGAGGGCCGGGCGACATCGAGGGGACGATCGTAGCGCCGCGCTCGACGACGAGCGCGTCACCGACGATGGACCGCGGGCGCGCCGCGAAAGTTCCCGCGGACCTCAGCGAACGCCGCGCGCGAAGATCGACGCCGCGCGCACGATCCCGCGCGCGAGGCCCTCGTCGAGCGACGACACGACGCCGACGTCGTTCTCGGCCTGGCCGACCTGAATCGGCGGCGGCGCGCCGCCGAGGGCGCCCGCGACGAGCCACTGCCAGAGCTGCCCGCCGCCGGCCATCGCGCGCACCGCGGCGGCGGCCTGGTCGGCTTGTCCGCGGCTCGGGTAGCTCATCGCGCCGGCGAGGTTCACGCCGGGCGCGCGCACGTTGCCGACGACGCGCACGCGCTCGAGGCCGAGCAGGAACGGGATCTGGCGCGCCGCCGCCGCGACGATCGGATCGTCCTTGAGATCGGCGGCGAGGGCGAGCTCCGCGTTCGGCGTCTTCGCGAGGTCGAGCATCCACGGCGCGACGCTGCGCTCGAGCCTCCCGCGCGACAGCCGGTCGAGCGCGCGCCGCATGCCGATCTCGGTGCCCGTGAGCGCGGTGTGCGACGTGACGATCGTGAAGCCGACGGTGCCCTGCGTGTAGACGGCGTAGCCCGCGTAGCGCGTCTCGACGAGGGCGCCGCCGGGGCGCGGCGCGCGCGAGGCGACGGCGCGCCTCACCGCGTCACCGTCGAAGTTGCCCTGCAAGACCGAGCAGAAGTCGACGCCCTCGAGCGCGTACACGCCGCTCCACACGCGGGCGACGTCGCGCGAGGCGACGAAGCTCTCGCCCTCGCCGAGCGGCAGCACGGCCGCGACGAGCTCGGTCACGCTCGGCGCGAGGTGCGTCTTGAAGAGCGCGGCCGCGTCGACGTAGCTGAGGACGACGGGCCCCGCGGGCAACAGCGCGACCGGATCGGCGTCGATCGCGGAGGCGTCGATCGGCTCGCTCGGCGCGACGACGAACACGTCCTCCTCGGTGCACGCCGGCGTCGCGAGCGCGAGGACGACGGCGCACGCGGCGATCGCGGCGCGCCCACGTCGGGCCGAGATCGAGCGAGCGAAGCGACCGCGCCTGGGGCCGCGCCCGGCCCCGTCGAAGATCATCGCGCCGGCTGGTGCGACGACGACGGCGGCGCCTGCTCGGGGAACTCGAGCGGGAACGAGCCGATGATCTTGAGCATCTTCGCCTCGCGCTTGACGCCCTCGAGCGCGGCGACGAGCGGCCGATCGGTCGCGTGGCCGGAGACCTCGACGTAGAAGACGTACTCCCAGCCTTCACCGGGGACGGGGCGCGACTGAATGCGACGAAGGTTGCAATTGCGCTCCTTGAAGTGCTGCAGGATGGCGTGGAGCGCGCCGGGCCGATCGTGCACGCCGAAGAGCAGCGCCGTCGCGTCGTGGCCGGAGCGCGGCGCTGGCATGCGCGAGAGGACGCCGTAGCGGACGCGCACGTCGCCCTCGTCGCCGATGTTCTCGCGCGCGACCTGGAGATCGGTCGCGCCGATGCTGCCGCGCGGGACGATGGCCGCCGAGCCGTGGTTCTCGCTGGCGAGCTCCCACGCCATGACGGGCGAGCGCACGTCGAGCACGAGCGCGCGCGGGTGGTTCGACTCGACGTAGTGCACGCACGCGACGTGGTCCTGCGGCGCGACGTAGAGCTTCTCGACGTCGGCCGGGTTGCCGGTCGCGTTCACGAGGAGGAGCTCCTGCGTGACCTCGTGCTCGCCGACGAGCTTCAGATCGGCGCTCGCGATCGCGAGGATGGTCGGGAAGATCGGCCCGTCCTTCAGCGACTCGTACGGGACGACGGCGAACTCGGCGCGCGACCGCGCGACCTCCTCGACCGCGCTCGCCGCGACGTCGGTGCGCACGAGCTCGGCGGCGGCGCCGAAATACGCGCGCGCGGCCATCCAGCCGAAGCCACCCTCGACGCCGACGAACGCGACGCGCGGCACGGTCTCGAAGACGCGGCACGCGGCGTCGATCGCGCTGAAAATGGGTCGGATCGCGGCGGGCGCGATCGGCCCCTGCGCGGCCTTCTCGAGCGCGGCGAGGTGCGCGCCGTCGGCCACGGGCGCGTATTTCGCGGTGCCCGTGCGCAGCTTGGCGAGGTCTTGCGCGAGGCGCGCGCGGCGCTCGATCGACCGCAGGAGCTCGACGTCGAGCGCGCCGAGCTGGTTCTCGAGTTCGTGCAGCCGCTGGCGTTCGTCCATCGACGTAGAAGGTAGCACGCCTCGCGCGGGCTCGACCTCACGCCGCGGAGGAGCTGCCCTTCGTCGGCGTCGTCGGCGTGGTCGTTGTGGTCGTCGACGTGCTGCTCGACGTGTCGCTCTTCGACTCGCTCTTCGACTCGCCGCCGCTCGACGTCGACGCGCTCGCGTCGCTCGCTTTTGTCTCGGTCGTCGTCGATTTCGCGCCCGACTCGCCGTCAGGCTTTTTGTTGGACGACGACGCGTAGAGGTCCGAGTACCAGCCGCCGCCCTTCAGGATGAAGCCGCCGCCGCGCGAGATCTGGCGCTTCGCCGTCGGCTCGTGGCAACGCGGGCACTCCTTGGTCGCGTCGGCCTTGATCGACTGCTCCTCTTCCCACTCGGCGTTGCAGTTCGAACAGGCGTACTCGTAG
>DASYCF010001321.1:0-2378 GCA_036500365.1 Byssovorax sp. | reverse complement strand
ATCTGATGCGGCCGGCGCGGCGGGTCCGCGCCTACGCCGACGCCGCGCGCGACGAGCCGGTCAAGGACGAGTTCTTCACGCCCCACGTCTGGAGCTGGCACGGGACGATGACCGCCTGCGTCGCCGCCGGCAACGGCTACGTCTCCGGCGGCCGGTACCGCGGCCTCGCGAGCGAGGCGGAGGTCGTGCTCATCAAGGCGAGCATCGACGACGGCCGCATCCTCGGTAAGCACGTCGCGCACGCGATCCGCTTCCCGCTGCGCCAACCCCAGCTCGGCATCCGCATCTTGAACGTCTCGCTCGGCGTGATGGACAACGACCCCGATCGCGCCGACGTCGAGCGCGCCGTGAAGGAGGTCGTCGCCGCCGGGATCACCGTGTTCGCTGCGGCCGGCAACAACCCGGGCGCCGTCCCCAGCGCGCCCGGCTCGGCGGCCGAGGCGATCACGTGCGGCGGCGCCGACGACAAAGGCACCGAGGATCCGTCCGACGATCGCCCCTGGCCGTCGAGCTTCGGCACGACGAGCGCCGGCGTCGACAAGCCCGACCTCCTCGCGCCCGCCATCTGGGTGCCCGCGCCGATGCTGCCGGGCACGCTCACCGCGCGCGAGGCGGCGCCGCTCTTCCAGGTGCTCAGCGTGCTCGAGGAGGCGTCGGCCGAGTACGGCTTCTCGGAGTCGCGCCAGGTCGCGAGCCCCGAGGAGCGCGCGAGCGTGCAGGCGGTGATCGACGCCGTCGGCGCGCGCATCGCGCGGTGCAAATACATCTCACCCGACTACCAGCACGTCGACGGGACGAGCTTCGCGTCGCCGATCGCCGCGTCCGTCGGCGCGCAGATGCTCGAGGCGAACCCGGCGCTGACGCCGGCGCTCATCCGCGAGGGGCTGCTGTCGACGGCGTCGCGCCTGCCCGACGTCGACGCCAAACAGCAGGGCGCGGGCATGCTGCGCGCGCGCGCAGCCGCCGAGTGGGCCGCCGCGATCAAGCTCGCCTGATCGATCGCGGACCCGCGACGGCGGAGTGGCGGCGAACGACGCGCGGGCTCCGCGCGCGCGGTCGGCCCGGCGGCCTGTGGTATCGTCCGCGCCCGATGACGGTGGAGCGCGTCTTCCGCGGCCGGCGCGTCGTGATCGGCGAGGCGCTGCGACCCGCCTCCCTGCTCGTGTCGAACGGTCGCGTCGCCGCGGTCGCCGAGTACGACGCCGTGCCCGAGGGCGCGCCGCTCGTCGACGTCGGTGACCTGGTCATCTCGCCCGGCGTCGTCGACTCGCACGTGCACCTGAACGAGCCCGGCCGCACCGAGTGGGAGGGCTTCGAGACGGCGACGCGCGCCGCCGCGGCCGGCGGCGTGACGACGCTCGTCGACATGCCGCTCAACAGCATCCCGCCGACGACGACCGTCGCGCACCTCGAGGCGAAGCGCGCCGCGGCCGAGGGCCGATGCGCGGTCGACGTCGGCTTCTGGGGCGGCGCGATCCCCGGCAACGCGGCGCACCTCCGTCCGCTGCTCGACGCGGGCGCGCTCGGCTTCAAGTGCTTCCTGGTCGAGTCCGGCGTCGACGAGTTCCCGTGCGTCGGCGAGGCGGACCTTCGCGAGGCGCTCGCCGCGCTCGCCGACACGGGCGCGCCGCTCCTCGCGCACGCCGAGCTCGCCGGGCCGATCGACCGCGCCGCCCGCGAGATCGCCGCGCTCGATCCGCGCCAGTATGCGACGTACATGGCGTCGCGCCCGCCAGCCGCCGAGCTCGAGGCGATCGCGCTGCTCGTCCGGCTCTGCGAGGCGACGCGCGCGCGCGTCCACGTCGTGCACCTCGCCGCCGCCGGCGGCGTCGAGCTCGTGCGCCGCGCGAAGGACGCGGGGCTGCCGTTCTCCGCCGAGACCACGTCGCACTACCTCCACTTCGCGGCCGAGGAGATCGCCGACGGCGCGACGCCGTTCAAATGCGCCCCGCCGATCCGCGGCGCAGAGAACCGCGAGGGCCTGTGGCAGGGCGTCGCGTCCGGCGTGCTCGAGCTCGTCGTCAGCGATCACTCGCCGTGCACGCCCGCGCTCAAGCGCCTCGACGAGGGTCACTTCGGCGACGCGTGGGGCGGCATCGCGGGCCTGCAGGTGTCGATGTCCGCCGTGTGGACCGAGGCTCTGCGGCGCGGGCACACGCTGGTCGATCTCGCGCGGTGGATGAGCCGTGGCCCCGCCGAGCTCGCCGGCCTCTCGCGCACCAAGGGCTCGATCGAGGTCGGCAAGGACGCGGACCTCGTGATCTGGGATCCCGACGCGACGTTCGTCGTGGACGAGCGGGCGCTGCGGCAGCGGCACAAGCGCACGCCGTATGACGGGCGCCGGCTGCGCGGCCGGGTGATCCGCACTTACGCGCGCG
>DASYCF010001320.1:0-6624 GCA_036500365.1 Byssovorax sp. | reverse complement strand
ATGTACGCCTCCACGAGCCGCTCTCTCCTTCGCCCGCGCGTCGCCCTCCTCGCCTCGCTCCTCGTCGCCGCGCCGCTCCTGGCCGGCTGCGCCCAATCGGGTGACGTGACGGGCGACGGCACCAACGAGCATGCGGCGGATCTCTCGGGCGGCGAGTCGGTCGCGTCGATCGCGCTCGCGAACGTAGGCGACATGGCGTGCGGCGCGAACTCCGAGGACGGGACCGGCTACGAGTCGAGCTGCGACGGCAACGGCGGGCAGCCCGAGTACTGGTGCGCGGACTTCGCGACGTGGGTTTGGCAGACCGCGGGCGCGGACGTGGGCGGTCTCACCGCGGCCGCCGGGAGCTTCTACGTCTATGGACAGGACCACGGCACGCTCTCGGACACGCCGCACGTCGGCGACGCCGTCGTGTTCGATTACCAGGGCGGCGGGTGGGCCGATCACGTCGCGATCGTGAGCGAGGTCGACGGCGACGGCAGCATCGTCACGGTGAGCGGCGACTGGAACGGACAGAGCGGCAGCGAGGCGTTCTTCTCGTCGACGTCGCACGTCATCGTCAATCAACCTGCCTATGCCGGCGTCGTCGGATCGACTCCAGGCGTCATCGGCATGACCATCAGCGGCTTCATCTCGCCCGTCGGCATCCCGGCCGACGCGGCGCCGCCGCCGGCGCCTCCCGCCGAGGGATCGCAGGCGTTCCTCTACCCCAATCAACAGCACTTCGTGAACCGCGACGGCGACGGCAACCTTCGTCATCATTGGTGGGACGCCGGCGTGAACGCCGTCACGACGGACACGTGGGGCGCGGGCGCCGCCGGCCAGCCCGTGAGCTTCGTCGACGGCACGTCGCAGCACGTCTTCGCGCGCGGCGACGACGGCTCGCTTCAACATTGGTACTGGGATCCTGTCGACGGCTCGGGCCACGACGTCTGGGCGCCGAGCGGCGCGCTCGCCGCCGATCCCGCCGCCATCCTGGTCGGCGACTATCAGGACGTGTGGGCGATCGACGGCGGCGGCAGCCTCCAGCACTGGTATTGGGGGCCGAGCTCGGGCGGCGTGCAGCACGACACGTGGGGCTCCGGCGTCACGGGTCGGCCGAGCGTCTTCGTCACCCAGAGCGGCGAGCAGCACGTGTTCGCCCGCGGCCAGGGCGGCACGCTCGAGCACTTCTGGTGGACGGAGGGCGCGGGCATCCAGCACGACACGTGGGGCGCAGGGCTCGCCGGCGATCCGGCCGCGCTCGCGATCGGCGACTTCCAGGACGTCTGGGCGGTCGACGGCGGCGGCGACCTCCAGCACTGGTATTGGGGGCCGAGCTCGGGCGGCGTGCGACACGACACGTGGGGCTCCGGCGTCACGGGTCGACCGAGCGTCGTCCTCTATGGCAACGGCGACCAGGAGGCCTTCGTCCGCGGCACCGGCGGCGCGCTCGAGCACTTCTGGTGGGACGCCGGGCTCGGCGTCTCGCACGACACGTGGGGCGCCGGCGTCACCGAGGATCCGACCGCCGAGATCATCAACGGTCAACAGCACGTCTGGGCAGCCGACGCAGGCGGTCACGTCCAGCACTGGTTCTGGGATCCCACGAGCGGGATGCACCAAGACGACTGGGGACAATGAACGGTCCGCCGGGCGAGCTCCGCCTGTGCGGCGCATGCCTCGGCGCGCTGCCGTCGATGGCGCCCGCGTGGCCGGGTGCGGCGCGCGCGGGAGTGATCAGGGATCACGCCCGTCGCGCGCGCTCTTCAGGGCTCGCGCGACGGCGCCCTTCGCGAGGTCGAGGAAGGCGCGCACCTTCAGCGAGGGCGGGTTCGGACCGGCGTGCACGCCGAAGATCGGCGTGCGCGGCCAGTGCCGCTCGAGCACCGGCACGAGCGCGCCCGCCTGCGCGTGGCCCTCCGCGTGGATCTGCGCCGTGCGAAGGAGCCCGACGCCCCGGAGGGCGAGCTCGCGCGCGAGGCCGAACGTGTCGACGCGCACGCGGCCCGCGACCTCGACGCTCTCCTCGCGCGCGCCGACGCGGAACGTCCAGCGCACGCGCGGCGCGCTGCCGACGAGGATGCACGTGTGCGCTGCGAGGTCCGCGGGCGTCGACGGGACGCCGTGCGCGGCGGCGTACGCCGGGCTCGCCCAGCAGCCGGTGACCGACGTGCCGAGGCGCACCGCGAAGAGGTCCGTCGCGTCGTCGATCGCGCGCGCCCGGAGCGCCACGTCGGTCGCGCCGCGCCGCAGATCGACGTAGTCGACGGACGTGCGCGCCTCGATCTCGAGCCGCGGGTGACGGCGCGCGAGCTCCGCGATCAGATCGGGCAAGATGACCTCGGCGAGGACGGGGGCGACCTCGACGCGCAGCTTGCCGGCCGGCTCCTCGGCGGCGCGGCGCACGAGCGCGTCGGCGGTTCCGATCAGCACCTCGAGCTCTTCGCACCGCGCCGCGAGCGCGACGCCGAGATCGGTCAAGGCGAAGCGGCGGCTCGTGCGGACGACGAGCGGCATGCCCGCGGCCTCCTCGAGCCGGGCGAGCCGGCGGCTCACCGTCGACCGCGGCACGCCGAGCGCCGCCGCCGCGCTGCGGACGCCGCGCGCCCGAGCGATCGCCGCGAACACGACCATGCCCTGCGGATCGACCGGCGGGGAGCTCTGGTTCGCGCGCACGGCGCATCGTCCCGAAAATGGGACGATATATCCACACGCGCGGCGATGTCGCGTCGCGCCGCCGGGGTTATCCGTGTGAGGCCGCTCGCGCCTGGCGCCCTTCGCGCCCGGCGCCGCGGCGACACGAACGGCGCGCACGACGCGCGGCAGGAGACACCATGGCGAGCTCGACCAAGATCGCGGTCATCGGCGCAGGCAACGTCGGCGGGAACCTCGGCTCCACGCTCTCGAAGGCAGGCTTCCCCGTGCAGTTCGGGGTGCGGCCCGGCAGCGACGCCAAGGGCGTGCTCGACCGCTCCGCGAAGGACGCGTCCACCGCGGATCCCGCCGCCGCGGCGAGGTGGGGCGACGTCGTGTTCCTCGCGGTGCCGGGCTCGGCGGCGGTCGACGTCGCGCGCGGCCTCGCCGCAGAGCTCGCGGGCAAGGTCGTCGTCGACTGCAACAACCCGCTCGTGTGGAAGGACGGCCCGGTGTGGACGCCGCCGGCCGAGGGCTCGCTCGCCGCGGCGATCGCGAAGGCCGCGCCTGGAGCGCGCGTCGTGAAGGGCTTCAACACGTTCGGCGCCGAGTTCCACGCGAACCCGAAGCTCGCCGGCGTGCCGGCCGACGTCTACCTCGCCGGCGACGACGCCGACGCGAAGAAGACGCTCTCCGAGATCGCGACGCAGGCCGGCTTCTCGCCCGTCGACGCGGGGCCGCTCCGCAACGCGCCCGTGCTCGAGAACGTCGCGATGCTCTGGATCCACCTCGCGACCGTCGGCGGTCAGGGCCGGAGCTTCGTGCTCCACATGCAGCGCGCTTGAAAGGAGACCCGTCGATGAAGCTCGAAGGCCAGAAGGTGGTCGTGTTCGGCGGCGGCTCGGGCGTGGGCCTCGCCGCGGCGAGGCTCCTCGCGTCGCACGGCGCCGAGGTCGTCATCAGCGGGCGCGGCGCCGACAAGCTCGCGAAGGCCGCGAAGGAGTCACCCGGCGACGTCACGGGTCGCGCCGTCGACGGCCGCGACGTCGCGGCCGTGAAGGCGTTCTTCGCGGAGGTCGGCGCGTTCGATCACCTCGTGATCTCGGCAGGCCAGACGAGCCGCGGCGGGAGCTTCCTCGACGATCTCGACGACGCGAAGCTCCGCGAGACGTTCGACGGCAAGTTCTGGGTCCAGGTCACCGCCGCACACGCGGGCGCACGCCACGTCCGGCCCGGCGGCTCGATCACGTTCTTCTCGGGCGGCGCGTCGCGGCGCGCCATGAAGGGCATGGTCAACATCGCCGCGGTGAACGGCGCGATCGACGCCATCGTGCCCACGCTCGCGCTCGAGCTCGCGCCGACGCGCGTCAACGCGATCTCGCCGGGCACGCTGCGCACGACGTACTGGACCGGGGTCCCCGACGCGCAGCTCGAGCAGATCTTCGGCCGAATGGCGAACGCGCTGCCGGCCGGGCGCGTCGGCACGGCGGACGAGATCGCGAACGCCGTGCTCTTCCTCGTGACGACGGGCTTCGTCACCGGCAGCGTGCTCGCGATCGACGGCGGCCTGCCGCACGCGTCGCTCTGACGATCTCGATTCGTCGCGGCGTCCGCGGAGGCCGCCGCCATGACGGCGTCCGACCGAACGATCGGGCGTAGCATCCCGGGATGAGCGATGCGGCGCGCTATTTTCAAGGGAAGACGGCGATCGTCACGGGCGGCGCGTCCGGGATCGGCGCGGCGCTGTCGCGCGCGCTCGCCTCCGTCGGCGCGCGCGTCGTGGTCGCGGACCGCCAGGTCGAGCTCGCGCAGCGCGTGGCCGCAGACCTGGTGCGCGCCGGCAGCGACGCGGTGAGCGCGGAGCTCGACGTCCGCGACGCGGCCGCCGTCGAGGCGGTCGTTCGAGACGCGGTGTCTCGCACGGGACGCGTCGACTGCATCTTCAACAACGCCGGCATCGGCGTGGCCGGCGAGATGGAGAACTTCACGTGCAGCGACTGGGACGACGTCATCGACGTGAACCTCCGCGGCGTCGTCCACGGGCTGCAGGCCGCGTACCCGAGGATGGTCGCCCAGGGCTCCGGCCACATCGTCAACACCGCGTCGATGGCCGGCCTCATCGCGTCGGTCGGCGACGGGAGCTACGCCGCGACGAAGCACGCCGTCGTCGGGCTCAGCAAGGCGCTGCGCATCGAGGCCAAACGCCACGGCGTCCGCGTCTCGGTCCTGTGCCCGGGCGCCATCGCGACGCCCATCCTCTCCGGCGGGCGATACGGTCGCTTCAACTACGCGGGCCTGCGCGACGCCGACATCCGCAAGATCTGGTCGCTCGCGCGCCCGATGGATCCGGATCGCTTCGCGCGCGGCGCGCTCGCCGCCGTCGCCGACGACCAGGCGATCATCGTGCTGCCGCGGTGGTGGAAGGCGCTGTGGTACCTCGAGCGGATCTCGCCGACCGCGAGCGCGCGCGTGTGGGACGCGGTGCTCGCGAAGCTCCGCCGCGATTTCGACGCGCTCGGCGTCCGCGCGATCCCGCGCGACGAGCGCGGTTGAACGTCACCTCGGCGGAGGCGCGTGCGCCTCGACCAAGGCGAACGCAGCGCCCTGCGGGTCGTCGCACGCGGCGAATCGGTCACCGCCCGGCAACGTCACGGGCTCGAGCGCGAGGCCACCGGCGGCGCGCACCGTCGCGATCGCGGCGTCGAGCGACGCGACGCGATGATGGAACAGCCAATGTGCGTGCACGCCCGGGCGCGTCGCGACGTCCGCCATCCATCCGACGTCGTCGCCGCCCGGCTCCCACGCGAAGGCCTCGAAGACGCCAGACGCGCCGAGATCGACGCGGCCGGTGATCGACCAGCCGAACAGCGACGTGTACACGTCGACGGCACGCGCGAGGTCCGCCGTGTTCAGGCTGTGGCCGACGACCTCGAGCGCGTTGGCCGGCCGCGCGTCGAGCGCAGACGTGAGCGCGACGATCGCGCCGCCCGCGTCGCGCAGGATGGCGACGTCGCCACCCGAGGGCGTCGACCGCGTCGGCCCGAGGCGCGCGGCGCCGCGATCGACCCACGCGCGCGCGGTTTGCTCGACGTCCTCGACCCCGACGTGACCGAGCCAGTGCGGGCGACCACCGCGCGCGAGGACGGCCTCGGGCAACGGCGAGACGTCGGCGCACGGCGCGCCGAGCACGGCCTCGTAGAACGCGCGCGCGGCGGCGATGCCGGTCGTTCGAAGCTCGTAGCGGACGAAGCGCGCCATCGTCCCTCGCTCGTCAGAGCCGCGCCTCGACGCCTACGCCGAGGCGACCGATGACCGCCGACGGCTGGTGCACCGCGCCCGAGCCGACGTTCTCGAGCACGAAGGTGGGCCTCGTGAACGGCGCGAGCGCGTCGAGCCGCAGCGTGAAGCCCAAGGTGCTCGCCGCGCGCGAAGCCGTGAACGGAAACCACGACGCGAGCGCGCCCGCCTTCGCGCCCGACCAGAGGCTCGCGCCCGCGCTCGGGTCCGTCACGCCGAAGCCGCTCGCGTGGATGCGCCCGACCTCCGCGCCGAGGCACGGGCCGAGCTCGAACCGCGACGCGGGGATCGCAGCGCACGCGCTCGCCGTCGCGGCCCAGAGCGCGACGGTGCCGCCCGCCGAGCCGTCGCTCACGAGCGCCGTGCGCGAGGGCAAGTCGACGAACCCGACCTCGAGGCGCAGCCATCGAAGCGCGAGCGCCGCCTCCACGGAGAGCCCCGCGCCCGCGCCAGGCAAGCTCCCGACGTCGGCCGCGAGGAGCGCGTCGATCCGCACCGAGCCGAGCAGCGGCCGGCGCACCTCGGCGACGCGAGGCCGCGCGATGGCCGGGCGAGGCGGCGGCGGCTCCGGCGTCGGCGCGACGGTGGGCGGGGCCGCGGGGGCGACCGCAGCCGGCGGAGGAGCCGCTGGAGGCGCAGACTCGGCGGGCTTCTCCTTCGGCACGACCGTCGGATCGATGACGAGCGCGATCACGAGCGCGGCGGCGTCGG
>DASYCF010001319.1:0-5514 GCA_036500365.1 Byssovorax sp. | reverse complement strand
CGCGGCGGCGGCCAGGCGTAGCCTCCCACCGTGACGCCGACGTCACGGCGCGAGCGCCCGCGGCGCGCCGACATCGACGATCGACCGCGTTTTCCAGACCCTCGACGAGGCACACGCGTTGCGAAGGCGAGCGCATGCCCTCCCCGTTCGCGTCGAGCCGCACCCTCTCGATCGTCCTCGGCGCGTCGTTCGCGGCGCTGTGCGGGTGCTCCGGCGCCGGCGCGGCGACCTCGGAGACGTTCGACACGGGGCTCTACGTCGCCGCGCTGCCGAACGGCGACGCGCGGGACTGGCACATCCACCGCACGCCCTGAGGCAGCGTCGAGACGACGCGGACGCGCTCAGAGCATGTGACGGTGGTGCAGGTACGCCAGCATCGCGAGCCCCGTCAGCGTGAGCGCGGCGCACACGAAGACCACCGTCCACACGATCGGCGGCGTGCCCGCCGCGCGCGCCGGCGCCGCCGGCTTCGCGGACCGCTTCGGCGGGGACGCGAGCGCGGCGGCGGGCGCGGGAGGCGCGACGTCGTGAAACGAGGGCGTCCGCGGCGGCGGCGCGAGATCGTGAAACGAAGGCGCGCGCGGCGGCGCTGGGAACGACGCGCCCGCGTTGGCCTGCGCGAACGACGGACCGCGCGCGACCGGCTGTGCGGCGGCGCGCACGCGCGCGGCGTCGCCCTCGATCGCCGTCGCGTCGTCCTGAACATGGTGGCGATCGTCGAGCGTCGACGGGTCCTCACCCGTGGAGAAATCGAGATCGGGCCGGCTCGCGCGTCCCGCTGCGCGCGGCAGCGTCGGCGCCGCCTCCGAAGGCATCGCGCGGGGCGGCGCGCTCGAGTAGCGCCGCGCGGCCTGCTCATACGGGCGCACGGTGCGATCGAGCGAGTCGTCGGCTGCTGCCTTGCGCGCGGTGACCGACGTCGCCTCGTCGTCGATCGTGCCGCCGCGATCGTCGAGTGACATGCCGTGAAGCGCCGTCGGCACGAGGTCCTTCGTCGGGATGGCGCGCGTCTTCGCGTCGTCGTCGACGCTGTCCGGGGCGCGCGGCACGGCGCGCGCGCCGATGGAAGGCCCCGGGTTCGCGGCGCCGACGGAACGCGGAGCGCGGCCGACGAGCGCAGGCTTCGCCGCGCGCAGCCGCTCGATCTCGCTCGGCGGCGACGCGTCGATCTCGGTCTCGTCGTCGTCGTCGCTCACGCCGGCCCCTCGTGTGACGTCAGCGGGCGCGGCGCGACGAGCGCATACGCGACGACGCCCCACACGGCGATCGTGACGAGCACGGCGACCGCCATCACGAGCCAGTGCACGGCGCGGAGCGAGGGCGGCGCCGCGGCCTCGGCCGTCACCTGGCTCGGATCCTCGAGCGTGATCGGTCGGTCCGCGAGCGGCGCGAGCTCGGGAAAGCTCGTCATTCGCGCGCGGGGGCCGACGGGCTCACCTGCGCGCGCGGCCGCCTCCGCCAGCGCCTCGGCGAGGTCGGCGCGCCGCCGCTCGAGCCGCTTCGCGAGGTGGAGCTTCAGGTACGCAGCAACGTCGGTCGTCGTCGTCGGCCGCGTGATCGCCGCCTCGAGCGCGCGCTGCATGTCGAGCGCCGTCGCGTAGCGATCGTCCTTCGACTGCCGGAGCGCGGTCGACACGATGGCCGCGACGGCCGGCGGCACGTGCGGGCCCAGCGGCGGAGGCGGCAGGCCAGCCGCGACCGCGCGCAGCGTCGCGAGATCGTCCTTGCCGTGGAACGGGAGGCGCCCCGCGAGCTCGTGGTAGAGCATCACGCCGATCGCCCACACGTCGGCGCGCCGATCGACGCCCTTCATGCGGATCTGCTCGGGCGCGCTGTACTCGACCTTGCCCTTCAGCATGCCGGTCTGCGTCTGCTCGGCGAGGCGGTCGCGCGCCTTCGCGATGCCGAAGTCGATGACCTTGGTGATGCCCGTCGTCGTGATGAGCACGTTCTGCGGCGAGACGTCGCGGTGCACGACGTGGAGCGATCGGCCCTCGTCGTTGGCGAGCTCGTGCGCGGCGTGGAGGCCCGCGCACGCGTCGGCCGCGAGGCGGAGCAGGAGATCGATCGGCATCGTCTGCCCCGCGGCGACGACGGCCTCATGGAGCTTCGACCACGAGTCGCCGTGCACCCACTCGAGCACCATGTAGAGCGTGCCCGCCTCCTCGCCGAGGTCCTCGAGCGACGCGACGTTCGGGTGGCGGATGCGCGACGCGATGCGCGCCTCGTCGAGGAACATCGTGCGAAACGCCTCGTCCCGCGCGACGTGCGGCAGGATGGTCTTCACCGCGAAGAGCTTCTCGAAGCCGTGCTTGCCCTGCACGCGCGCCGCCCACACGACCGCCATGCCGCCCTGCGCGAACGGGAAGAGCAGCTCGTAGCGCCCGAGCATGGTGCCGGGCACGAGCGAGCTCTGCGGAGGGAGGAGCGACGGCGAGATCTTCACGGCGTGGGCGCGCGAGCGGGTGCGAGCCTTACGAGATACCGCGCGCGGCGCCGCAGGGAAAGTCCGCCGCCGCCGAGGCGCGCCCGCCGCGGTAGACTCGGGCCATGGTCGCCGCGACGCCCCTCGACATCGCCCCCGGCCCGCAGGCCGAGCAGCGCATGGTGATCCACGCGTCGTGGAAGGACTACGTGCTGATCCGCGACGTGCTCGACGGCCCCGGCCTCTTGATGGCCTACAGCGAAGGAGTCCTCGAGCTCATGAGCCCCGGCCCCGCCCACGAGTTCGCGAAGACCAACATCGGCCGCTTTGTCGAGCAGTACGCGTACGTCCGCGGCATCGATCTGCGCGGCTACGGCTCGACGACGTTGAAGGACGAGGCGAAGCAGCGCGGCGCCGAGCCCGACGAGTGCTACGTCGTCGGCAAGAAGCTCGTCGACTACCCCGAGATCGCGATCGAGGTCGTGCAGACCTCGCCGCTCGTCGACAAGCTCGGCATCTACCTCGCCTTCGGCGTGAGCGAGGTGTGGGTGTTCCGCGACGGCGCGTTCACGCTCCACCTGCTCGACGCGGCCAAGGCTGCGTACGCGAGCGCGCGGTCGAGCCGGCTCCTGCCCGGGCTCGACTTCGACGTCCTGGCGCGGTTCGTCGTGCGCGACGACACGCTCGTCGCGCTGCGCGAGTTCGAGGCGCTCGTCCGCGGCTGACGTCTTCGACGGGGCCGCACACGGCCCCGAACCCCGCCTCGCGCCGCTCGGCCGAAGAGCGCTTGTTGCGGCGCGCGCTTGCGCCGATAGTGCGCGGCAGCCTCCATGGGAAAGAAGACCGAGATCGTCGCGCTGCCGACCAAGATGCTCGCCGTCGAGCTCGGCAGCAAGAAGCGGTGGAAGCGCATCGTCGTCATCGGGCTCGTGCTCGGCGTCGTCGGCGGCGCGGCCGTGACGATGGTCGTGCGCACGGCCGATCAAAAGGACGCCGCGGCGCTCGACACGGCGTGGACCGACCTCGGCGGCTGCATGCTCGGCGCCCCGCTCGCCGAGGGCGAGGCGCCGGGCTCACGCGTCGCGCGCGTGCAGCTCGCCGTGCTCGGCACCGCGAAGGAGAAGCGCGGCAAGGTCAACGGCGCGCCGTGGCCCGTGTCGTGCGCGCCCTACGCGTTCGCCCTCGCCGAGCACGCGAACGCGGCCGAGAGCGGCGGACCGGCGCTCGCCGACGCCGCGCAGAAGCTCGGCGACTCGCTCAAGAACGACGCGACGGCGCTCGTCGATCAGCGCCCGCTCGTCGACAAGGTCTGGGCCGCCGCGACCGCCGCGAAGCTCAAGGGCGGCGCCGCCACGGCTGACGCGACGCGCGCGCCGGCGCCGGCCGCGCCCGTGTTCGACGGCGCCGCGTTCGCCGCGCTGCCGAAGCTCCTCAGCGGAAACTTCACGCTCGCGAGCGTGTTCGCCGACGCGTCGAACGAAGGCGGCAAGCTCTACCTGCTCGTCGACGCGAAGGACGCCGCCAGCGGGCCGGCGCTCTGCACCGCGACCGGCGCCGAGGCGCAGATGCAGTGCATGAAGGTCCCTGCCGCCGCGGCCGCGCTGTCTCCGGGCCTTCGGCTCGTCGGCACGACCGACGCCAAGGCGCGGCCGTTCTACTTCGCCGGCGACCACGGCTCGCTCGGCATCTTCCCGCCCGACGGCAAGGACAAGGTCGGCGCGGTGAAGACGCTCGGCGCGATCGCGCGGGCCGACGGCTCGCTCGTCGCGCTCACGCAAGCCGACGGCGCGAAGGACGCGAAGCTCCTCGTCGCGCCCGTGAGCGGCCCCGCCGCGGAGCACGCGGGCGTCGCCGCGACCGACCTCGCGAGCCCTGCGTCGGCGGGCATTTTCTGGGACTGGCTCGTGTACCGGTCGCCGGGAAAGCCGGGCTCGCCGGGGCAGATCGTCAACGCACGGAAGCTCCCGGAAGGCCCGGGCGAACCCGCGGCCGCCGTCGACGTCGGCTTGTTCGACGAGCCGCCCATGGCCGACAAGGACAAGGCCGAGGCGCCGATGACGGGCTGCCGCACGAGCGAGGCGACGAGCGTGCTCATCCGCGGCGGCCGCGCCGACGGCGTCGCGATCTTCGCGGGCGGTCGCTGGAGCGCGCCGGCGAAGACGGCCACGCACGGCGGCGCCCTCACGTGCCGCGGCGTCGAGGCGACCGTGACCGAGGTGCGCGCCGTGATGGAGAGCGACAAGAACTTCGCCGTCGTCACGCAGTCGCGGTGCAGCGCGGCGGGCTGCAACACGAGCGCGGTGAACCTCCGCGAGCTGTTCGGCGCGCTCGCCGAGATCGCGCCGGCCGACGCGCACGCGGTCTCGGCCGCCGACATCGGCGGCAAGCTGCTGCTCGTGTGGAGCGCGGGCGCCACGGGCGGCCTGCGGATGCGCCTCGCGCCGCCCGACCAGATCAAGCAAGCGGCCGACGTGATCCTCACCGACGGCCGCGACCCGTCGGCCGCGGCGGGCACGCCCGCGCTCGGCACGGTCGTCGAAGTGCGCGCGATCGCGACGGGCAACGCGGCGGTCGTGCTCATCGCGACGACGACCGGCGTGAAGGCGCTGCGCGTCGACGACGCGGGCAAGGTGACGCCGCTGCGCGCCGCGCTCTGAGCCGCTCGATGGCGCGCGCCTACGACTGGATCACGTTCGACTGCTACGGCACCCTCGTCGACTGGGAGGGCGGCATCACCGCCGCGTTCGAGGCCGCCGCGCGCGCCGAGGGCAAGGTGGTCGCGCGGCGCGAGGTCGTCGCGCTCCACGCCGAGATCGAGCCCGCCGTGCAGGCCGAGGCGTTTCGCCCGTACCGCGAGGTGCTCGCGATCACGGCCGAGCGCATGGCGCCGCGCCTCGGCCTCGCGCTCCCGCGCGGCGGCGCGTTCCTCGCCGAGAGCCTCGCGCGGTGGGCGCCGTTCGACGACACGAACGAGGCGCTCGGCCGCCTCGTCGCGGCGGGCCATCGGCTCGGGATCCTGAGCAACGTCGACGACGATCTCCTCGCGGGCACGCGCGCGCGCCTCGACGCGCCGTTCGATCTCGTGGTCA
>DASYCF010001318.1:0-7591 GCA_036500365.1 Byssovorax sp. | reverse complement strand
GACGCCGACGTCCCGCTCGACGTGCTCGCGGCCTTCGCGCGCGCCGTGGGCGACGAGCTGCGACACACGGAGCTCTGCGTCGCGATGGCCGCTCGCTTCGGCGCGCGGCCGTCGCCGAGCTTGCCGATGCGGCGGCCCGTCGTCGAGCCGAGCACGCCGGCGCGGCGGGCGCGCGGCCTCGAGATCGTCGCGATGCAGGGCGCGATCGGCGAGACGCTGTCGTGCGCGTTCCTCCGCAAGGGCGAGCGCCTCGCCGAAGAGCCGGGCGTCAAGGCCGCGCTCCGGTCCATCCGCAAGGACGAGGTGATGCACGCGCGCCAGTCGTGGGAGGCGCTCGGCGTCCTCGTGCCCACGCTCGACGACGGCGGGAGGGCTTCGCTCCACGCGCACCTGCGCTTCGGGCTCGGCGGCGTCGAGAACAACCTCGCGCTGCCCGCGTTGCGCCAGGTCGAGGCGAAGGAGCGCGTCGATCCCGCGCTCGCGACGCTCGGCCTCGTGCCTCCGGCGGAGCGCGCGCACGCGTTTTATCGGACGATCGAGCGCCGCGTGATCCCCGCGCTCGACGAGCTCGGCCTCGACGGCAAGCTCGCGTGGTCCGAGCGCAAGCGAGACTGGGCCCCGCGCCCGGCCTAGGCGTTCGGAGAGCCGAAAATCACGGAGCGGGACACGGGATTCGAACCCGCGACCCTCAGCTTGGGAAGCTGATGCTCTACCAACTGAGCTAGTCCCGCAGGGTCGCGGAGCTTCTAGCTGGTCCAGGCGCGCAGGGCAACCGCGCCGTCAGCCGGCGGCGAGGCCGGCGGCGCCGACGTCGGGCGCCCAGGGATCGACGAGGCCGCGCGAGGCGATCGCCATCTGGATCGCGGCGCACACGTCCTCGGAGCTGGCCTCGGGGACGATCCAGGGGAGCTGCCGCAGATCGGCGGCGTCTTGCGGGATCCAGCGCTGGCTGCGGGTGACGATGACGACGGGCAGGCCTTGCTCGACCATCTCCTGGGCCAGCCGAACGCCCGCGACGGGGGCGGGCGCGAGGTCGAGGCAGACGAGGCAGACGTCGAGGCGGCCGGCGCCGGCGTCGAGCCGTGCGTCGTCCGCCGACCAGGCGTCGACGACGTCGACATTTCCCAGCGCGTCGACGATCGCGTCGGCGAGGCCGTCGCACGTGGTGCTGGCCGCGTCGTGCGCGAGCAGAAGACGCCAGCGCCTCGCAGGGCGCAGCCCAGAGGTGGCTTCCATCGGCGCTCCCAACCGGCTCCCGGGTTCCATCATTCCCCTCCCGAGTCGCGAAGGGTGCCTTTTCGCGACTTCCCAGCAATAGCACCTCTTGAGGTGCCGAACCCGCCCGATTATAGGGGCGCCGAGCCGATTTTCGACGGCCGGCGCCGGTCGAAATCGCATGCGCGGCGCGTCAGCCGCACGCAGCGCGTCAGCCGAGAACGAGGACGAGACCATGACCGCAACGGTGGTGAGTCGGTGCGAGTGCCAGGCGTCGCTGCACGCGTCGCTCGACGCGGAACGTCACGTGGTCGAGGGCGCCGCCACGCGCCACGGCAAGCGCGAGAGCGCGCCCGCGCACAGCATCGCCGCGTCGGCGAAGGCCGAGCGGTTCGACGTCGCGTGGCTCTGTCCGTTCTGCGGCCGCAACACGCTGCGCTCGTTCGACGCGGGCGCCGTCCGCGCGTCGTAGAGGGCGCCGTCGCTCATCTGAATCGGTCGGGCGGCGATCCAGCTCTTCTCTGGTCGCGTAGCGGGGCTCGAGGTAAGAGCGAGCCATGTCCGTGAAAGCGACGACGTGCCGGATGTTCGAAACGCCGCTGATCGAGCGGTTTTCGCGCATCCACCCGCTCACGCCGTTCGTCTTTTGGGTGCCCGTGCTCGCGGCGCAGGCGATCTACGCGGGCGTGCACGGCGTCGGCGTCGTCACGGGCGCGCTCCTCGCGGTGCTCGGGCTGCTCGTCTGGACGCTGCTCGAGTACGGCCTCCACCGCTACCTGTTCCACTACATCGGTCCGCGGCTCTGGCAGCGGCGCCTGCACTTCGTCGCGCACGGCGTGCACCACGATTTCCCGCAGGACCGCGACCGGCTCGTGATGCCGCTCGGCGTCAGCGTGCCGATCGGCGCGCTCGTGTACTGGATCTTCCACCTGCTCGGCGGGCCGATGTTCGCGCTGCCGACGTTCGTGGGCTTCGGCGTCGGCTACCTCGCGTACGACGGCACGCACTACGCGATTCATCACCTCCGCATGAGCTCGCGCTGGGGCAAATGGATCAAGCGCCACCACATGGTGCACCACCACACGGGCTCGAGCGCGCGCTGGGGCGTGAGCTCGCCGCTCTGGGACTACGTGTTCGGCACGATGGGCACCGAGGCCGCGCCCCGCGCCGACCGTCAGAAGCTCGCGTCGTAGAGCCTTCGCAGATCGTCCCGCGTGCAGGCGCGGGGGTTCAGCTGGTGGCACGCGTCGACGAACGCGAGGTCCGCCATCGCGTCGAGCTTGTCCTTCGGCACTCCGGCGGCGGACATGCCGTTCGGCAAGCCGATGCGCGCGCGGAGCGACCGGAGCGCCGCCGCGAGGCCCGCGGCGCTGGGCGCGCCGCCGAGGATCGACGACGCGTGCGCGAACCGCTCGCCGACGACCTCGGCGTTGAACTCGACGACGGCGGGCAGGCCGAGCGCGTTCGCGAGCCCGTGGTGGAGGCCGCACTCGCTCGACATCGGGTGGGCGAGCGAGTGGCACGCGCCGAGGCCCTTCTGGAAGGCGACGGCGCCCATCATGCTCGCCTTCAGCATGCCGCCGCGCGCGTCCATGTCGTCGCCGTGCGAGACCGCGCGCTCGAGGTGCTTGGCGACGAGGCGCAGGCCCTCGACCGCGATGCCGTCGCACATCGGGTGATCGCCCTTCGCGACGTACGCCTCGAGGTTGTGCGTGAGCGCGTCGAACCCGGTCGCGGCGGTCAGGAACGCGGGCAGCGCGCGCGTGAGCTCGGGGTCGAGGATCGCGGCGTTCGCGAGCAGATGCGGCGAGAAGATGACGGTCTTGCGATGGTTCACGTCGAGCGTCACGACGCCCGAGCGGCCGACCTCGCTGCCGGTGCCCGCCGTCGTCGGGATCGCGAGCATCGGCGGGACGTCGGCGGTGATGAAGCGGTCGCCGCCCGTGGAGTCGTCGTAGTCGACGAGCGGGCGCGTGTGCTTGACGCCGAGCCGCACGAGCTTGCCGACGTCGAGCGGAGAGCCGCCGCCGATCGCGACGACGAGATCGGCGCCCGCGGCCTTGAACGCGGCGACGCCGTCGTGCACGTTCTTCTCGATCGGGTTGCCGAGCACGTCGTCGAAGGTCGCGACGTCGAGGCCGGCGCCGCGGAGCGCGCGCTCGACGACCGCCGCGACGCCCGCCTTGACGACGCCCTTGTCGGTCACGATGAGGGCCCTCTTCGCGCCGAGGCGCTTCGCCTCGTTGCCGGTCTCGCTCGCCGCGCCGACGCCGAAGAGGATGCGCGTCGGGAAGCTCCACGTGCTCACGTTCGCCATGTCAGATCGCCTCGAAGTAGCGCGCGAGCTCCCAGTCGGTGACGGCGCGCTCGTACTGGCGCACCTCCCAGTCACGCGTGCGCACGTAGTGGTCCACGAACGCGGCGCCGAGGATCTCGCGCGCCGCCTTGCTCTCCGCGAGGAGCCGCGTCGCCGCCTTGAGCGTGCGCGGGATCGGGGCGCGCTCGGCGTCGCCCTCCTTGCCTTCGCCGGCGTCACCGCGGACGGGCGCTGGCGGCTCGACGGCGTGCTCGATACCGTAGAGGCCGGCGCCGAGGGCCGTGGCCATGGCGATGTACGGGTTGATGTCGGCCGCCGTCTGCCGGTATTCGACGCGCGCGCTCGACGCCGACTCGGGGGCGATGACGCGCACGGCGCACGTCCGGTTCTCGGCGCCCCACGTCGCGGTGAGCGGCGCCCACACGCCGGGCACGTAGCGTTTGTAGGCGTTGATCGTCGGGGAGTAGAGCGCGGTGAGCTCCGGCGCGAGCTTGCAGAGGCCGCCGATGTAGTGGCGCATCACGTCGGTCACGCCGTCTTTGTCGCCGGCGCCGGCGAAGACGTTCTTGCCGTCCTTCCAGAGGCTCTGGTGGAGGTGCCCGCTCGAGCCCGGCAGGTTCGCGTTCCACTTGGCCATGAAGGTGACGGAGAGGCCGTGCTCGTGCGCGATCTGCTTCATCGCGACCTTGAAGAGCGCGGCCTTGTCGGCGGCGCGCAGGGCGTCGTCGTAGCGGATCGCGGCCTCGAGCACGCCGGGGCCCGTCTCGGTGTGCAAGGCCTCGATCTCGATGTCGAACGCGCGCATGCCGTCGAGGATGTCGCCCATGAGCTTGCCGCTCTGGCCCTCGCGCACCCACGAGTAGCCGAACATGCCGGGCGTCATCGAGTGCAAACCCTGGAAGCGCTTCTCGTGGAGCGAGTCGGGCGTCTCCTTGAACAGGAAGAACTCGAACTCGCACGAGAGCTTCGCCTCGAAGCCCTGCTCGTGGCCGCGCGCGATGACGCGCCGGAGCGCCGAGCGCGGACACGCGGGGTGGTCGGCGCCGTCGTCGCCGCGGAAGTCGGCGAGGAGCGCGATCGTGCCGGGCTCCCACGGGATGCGCCGCAGCGTCGACAGATCGAGGACGGCGTGCGCGTCCGGGTAGCCCGTGTGCCAGCCCGTGACGGCGGCGTTGTCGTACAGGACGTCGGCGATGTCCCAGCCGAAGATGACGTCGCAGAAGCCGAAGCCGCCCTCGAGCGCGGAGGCGAGCTTGTCGAGCGAGACGTATTTCCCGCGGAGCACGCCGTCGACGTCGAAGCCGCCGATCTTCGCGCGCTTGATGCCCTGCGCGGCGAGGTCGGCGACGAGAGCGCGCGGGTCTTCGGGCGCGGTGCGATTGGGGCCGCTCATGCGCGGAAAGCTACCACGTCAGGTCGTCGGCTCGTCCTTCCACTGGCCGAATCCGGCGTCGATCCGCACCTTGCCGCGGCCGCGCGCGACGGCGGCGGCGAGCGCCTCCTCCGCGCGCGCCATCATGTCGAGCGCGCCGTCACCCGAGGGCGGGATCCATACGGCGGCGCCGAGCGTCAGCGGCGGATCGCCGGCGCCGACGAGCTCGTTCGCGCTCGCGACGCACCGATCGAGGATGAGCTTCGTCGACGCGGCGTCGGCGCCGGGGAGGAGCATCGCGAGGCCGTCCTCGCCCCAGCGCGCGACGAGGTCGTACTCGCGCCGCGACGCGCGCAGCGACTCGCCGAGGGCGCGGACGCGCTGCGCGTCGGCGCTGGCGCCGCCGGGGCCGTGCACCTGCAGGCGCACGACGGCGTACGAGACCCACGCGCGCTGGCAGCGCCGGTGCTCGCGATCGGCCTCGCGCTCGAAGGCGCGGCGGTTCATGAGGCCGGTGGGCTCGTCGACCGTCGAAACCTCATCGAGGCGCGCCTCGGCGCGGCGCTCCCGGGTGACCTCGCGGAGCACGTCGACGCGACCGCCGATCGCGCCCGTCGACGTGACGAGCGGGACGCTCGACCACGCGACGACGTGCCCCGGCGGCCGGTTCAGCTCGATGGGATCGATCGTGGTGCGCGCGTCGCCCACCGCGTCGTCGGCGAGCGCGGCGGTGACGTCGGCCGGGGCCTCGCACGCGCCGGCGAACAGGGCCACGACGGCCGCGCGCGGCTGGCCGATCAGCGCCCGCGCGTCGACCCCGATGATCTCGGCGGCGCGGCGCCCGGCGGCGCGACAGACGCGGGCCTCGTCGAAGAGCAGCGCGCCCTCGTCGAGCGCCTCGAGCAGCGCGGAGAGCGCGTCAGCGTGCGAAAACGTCGACCCGACCATTCCCGCTGAGCGTACACCACCCGAGCGAGACGGCCCAACGCGCGGCCTCTTTCGCTACTTGACGATGACCCCGGCGACCGCGTGCTCCTTCGACGCGGGGACGAGCACCTGCTCGACGATCGCCTTCACGCGCACGTAGCGCTGGTGATTCGAGCGCGCGGGGTTTCGCTTCGACTCGACGACGCCGATGCGGATCTCGACGGTGTGCTCCCCCGCCTCGTTGCGCGTGACGAAGCAGTCGGGGTGCACGCGATCGAGCGCGGCGTTGAGCGCCGCGGACTCCGGGCGCGCGCCGGTGAACGTGACCTCGAGCCCGTCGCCCAGGCCGTTCAGCAGCGCGTTCATGTTCTCGATCGGGAACGGCAGGCCCCCGAGCCAGGCGACGACCTTGCGCCGCGCGCCGATGAGCCCGAGCGACGTCACGATCGCGATCGCGAGCGGCGTCGCCGCGAGCGCGCCGAGCACAGGCACGACGGTGCCCGCGTCCATGCGCAGCGCGGCGAGGAACGCGATGAAGAACACGGCGCTGGCGAGCGCGACGATCGGCGGATCGGTGAGCACCCCCGCGGGCGACGTCGTCGCGTTCATGATGCGCGAGAAGCTCGCCGCGACGCTCTCGTCGGCCTGCGCGCGCGGGTCGGTCACGACGCGTGCGCCCGGAGCATTCGGTAGGCGAGCACGCCGCCGCCCGCGAGCGCGAGCGGCAGCGAGAGCCACGTGAGCGGGATCGGGAAGTGCGCGTTCTCCGCCCGCACGTACACGATGTCGAGCAGCGTGAGCAGGATGGCCGCGCCGATCATGCCCGCGCCGGCCACCGTCTGCGTCGCCTTCGTGAGGAGCTCGCGCGCGATCTCGGCCGGGGGGCGCGCCGGCGGACGAGGAGGCTCGGGCGGCGCCTCGAGCGAGGCCTCGACGGCGACGTGCGCATCGCGACGGAGCGGAGCCACGGAGGCCGGCGGCGCAGGCATCGCCGCGGACGCGAGCGTCGGCGCGGGCACCGAGTGGGCCGCTGCAGGGATCGAGCTCACCGCGCGCGGCCGCACGGAGCTCACCGTCGGCGGGAGCGACCCCGACGCCGGCGGCAACGAGCCCGCCTGACGCGGCGGCATCGACGAGACGTGCGGCGCGAGCGCGATCTGCGCCGGCGCCGGATCGTCCGCGGCGACCGTGTCGGCCAGGCCGAGCGGGAGCTCGGCGACCCCGGCGCGGCGGTGCGACGGCGACGCGTCGAGCTCGATCTTGAGCTCTTGCTCCGGCTCGTCGTCGACCGACTCCGCCGGGGGGCGCGCGCTCGGCTTGAAATCGAGCTCGAGCTCGGGGAACGCCCCCTTCGTCCGCGCCTCGTCCGCCATCGTCGATCTCGCATCGTAGTCGATCCGCGCGAGCCGAGGAAACGGGCTCGCGCGGACCGCGCTACGTCAGAAGCCGCACTGCGTGCGGCAGCTCGTGTCGGTGCACTGGTAGGCCGCGAGGGCCACGGCGTCGGACGTGCACTGCGTCGACGTCGGGCTCTGCGAGCAGATCGTGTAGTCGGCCTGCGCCGCGCTCCCGGCGCTCGCGAGCGCCTCCATCTGCGAGCAGCACGCGGTGCCGAGGCAGCTGTTGCACGCGGGGCTGCTGAACGAGAGCCCGCTGTCGCACACGGTCGACGCGAGGCCGCACGAGCTGCCGCAGAAGCTCTGCTCGCAGCTCGAGAGCGCCGCCTGCGCGTGCTCGCCCTGCGGGAACGCCATCTGGCA
>DASYCF010001317.1:0-2316 GCA_036500365.1 Byssovorax sp. | reverse complement strand
CGTCGAGCAGCACGACGTAGTCGTACTCGAGGCCCTTCACCTGGCGGATCTCCGTGATCTCGACGCCGGGCCGGAACGAGAACTCGTAGTGGCGGATGCGCCGCAGGTTCGGGATCTCCGCCATGCGGAGCGCGTCGAAGTACACGTCGCCCTGCTCGGCGTGCCGCGTGAGGAGCGCGAGCGTCGCGCGCGGCTCGCGCGAGAACAGCGGGCGGATCGCGTCGGCCAGGAACGCGACGGCGGCGCCCGGGCTCGGGAAGTGGTGGTGCTCGACGGGCGCCCCCGAGCGCGGCGCGACCGGCGGCGTCGGGTCGGCGAGCGGCCCGAGGATCTCGCGCGCGACCTCGAGCACCTCGCGCGTCGATCGGTACGCGATGCGCAGCGGCTCGACGTCGACGCGCGACAGGCCGAGGTCGTCGAGCACCTCGCGCCAGTCGCGGAAGCCCGAGTCCATGTGCAGGCGCTGCGCCGTGTCGCCCGCGAGCGTGATGCTCGGCGCGCCCTCGGGCCTCTTCTCGGTCGCGTGCTTCGCGACGACGCCGAGGAGCACCGCGAGATCGACGGGCGGCAGATCCTGCGCCTCGTCGACGAAGAGGTGCTCGTACTCGAGCGGGTTCTTGCCCTTGCGGAGCTCGCCGCGGAGCAGCTGATACGCGCGGAGCAGGAGCGCGTCGTCCTCTTCGTCGAGGAAGGCGCGATCGTCGCCGCGCGCGTCGCGACCGTCGGCGCCGAGGCCGTCGCCCTCCTCGCCCTCGGGCGGCTCGTCGGCGAGCGCGGCCTTGCGCGTCGCGCGGTCGCCCGGGTCGAGCTCGACGACGGCGGGGCAGCGGTCCGCGCACCAGCGCCAGGCGCGCGTGATTTGATCGACGCCGAACTCGGGGTCGGGCTCCTTCGCGAACGCGGCGAGGACGCCCTCGCGATCGGTCAGCGTGTCGGCCCAGAACGCGACGACGCCGCGCGAGTCGCGCCGGGCGAGCGCGTGATCGGGCTGCGCGTCCGCGCGCTCCTCGAAGAGCCGCAGCATCACGGGGTGCGTCTTGTAGCGGGTGACGACGCTCGGCGTCGCGTCCTCGCGCGGGGCCTCGAGCCACGGGAACGCGCGCCGCCGCGCCGCCTCGGCCCACTCGGCGAACGTCTCGACGGCGACGCCGCCGACGCCGAGCGCGGGCAGCACCTCGCCGATGTACGCGCGCAGCGCCGGGCTCCCGACGATGACGAGCATCTTGTCGGGCGTGAACCGGTGCTTCGCGTTGTAGGCGAGGAACGCCATGCGGTGCACGCCGATGGTGGTCTTGCCGCTGCCGGCGCCGCCCTGGATGACGACGATGCCGCTGTCGGGCTTCGAGATGAGCTCGAACTGCCGCGGGTCGAGGAGCGCCGCGATCTCGGGCAGGTGCCTGTCTTCTCGCGCGCGGAACGTGCCGGGGCCGACGCCGAGCGCGCCGGCGCTCGCGCGCGTCTTGCGGGCCGCGTCCTCGGGCCGCACGGCGGTGCCCTGGCCGCCGGCGAGCTCGGTCGTGCGCACCTCCATGCGGCGCCAGTCGTCGGACTCGCCCGCGCCGCTCATCTTGACGAAGACGCCCTGCGGCGCTGCGATGCGGTAGAGCTCGGCGTCGTCGATGGTGACGGTGCGCCGCGCGACGACGGTGCCCTCGACCTCGCGCTCGCCGAACGTCTCCTCGTAGTCGGCGCCCTCCTCGTAGCGGTAGTAGATCTGGCTGACGGGCGCGTGGCGCCAGTCGACGATGCGCACGCCGGCGCGGCCGTCGACCAGCGTCGTCTTGCCGATGCACACGTCGCGCTCGCCGCGCCCTTCTTCGCGCAGGCGCAGGTGACCGAAGTAGGGCGACTTCGGATCGACGGGCTCGACGACGTTCTCGGCGCGCTTCGCGGCGATGGCGGCGACGCGCTGCATCTGCTGCTCGAGCGCGGGCACGTCCTCGAGGCGGCTCACGGCGATCTGGTCGCGCAGCGTGACGAGCTGCTCCTCGTAGTCGGCCGTCGGCGGCGGGCGCGACGGGCGCACGGTGGCGAGGTGGGCGCGCACGCGGCCGAGGAGCTGCTCCTCCTCGCGCACGATGCGCTCGGCGTCGCTCGACTCGGGCTTCTCTTCGCTCACGGGGTCGCGGCTTATTGCCCATCCCGCCCTACCTTGCAAGTGAGGCGGGCGCTGCGGCGCCATACGGGCGCATCTGCTCCGCTACGGTGCTCGGCGTACTGGAGTACGCCTGCGCTCCGTTGCTCGCAGCTGCACCCGTCTGACGCCGAATAGCCCACCTCGACGGGCAGTGCCCGTCTCGATCAAGAGCCGGCGTC
>DASYCF010001316.1:0-4156 GCA_036500365.1 Byssovorax sp. | reverse complement strand
CCGTCGCTCGTTTCAGCGCGCCGAGCTTGCCCTTCAGCGCCTCGATCGCGCCGCCGAGCGCGACCTTCGGCGGCCCGCCGGGGCCGAGCGCGGCGCCGCCCGTCGCGGGCGCGGAGAGGCCGCGGCCCATCGCCGCGCCGAGATCGCCGTGCGGCGCGGCCCTCGCGATCGCCTGCTCGATCGCGCCCGAGATCGCGCTCGCGTGCGACGGATCGACCGCGCCCGTGCCGGTGAGCACGTCGCTCACGGCGCGCGCCGGCGGCGTCCCCGGCGGCGGCGGCGGGGGCACGAACGGATCGCCGCGGAGCGCCGCGAGCGCGCGCTCTTGCAGGGGCTCGGGGAACCGCTCGCGGATCAGCGCCTCCTTGCCGAGCGGGTCCTTCTCGAACGCGTCGAGGAGCGCGCGATAGTGCGACTCGGGCAGGGCGGCATCGGCGAGCGGCTCGGCGGCGATCAGCGCGATCGCGACGTCGGCGAGATCCTCCTCGCGCACGGGCGTGTGACCGCGCCACGTGAGGTACAAGCGCTCGGCGTCGGGCTCGGCGAAGAGCGTGTCGAGCGCGACGGCGAGCTCGCGAAAATCTCCGCGCGTGTCCTTCACGAACGCGCGCACGCGCAGCGCGGGCAGCTTCACGCCGAACGCGGGGGCCGTCGGGTGCAGGTTCTGGAACGTGACCTCCTCGTCGCCGCGCAGGTACCCGTCGAGCTGCTGATCGTCGGGCGCGCTGCTGAAGTAGCTCCAGTCGAAATCCTCGGCGTAGAAGGGCGCGTTCGTCTTCTTCCACGCGGCGCCGTACGCCTTGCCGACCTTCTGCGCGCGGCGCGGCCACGTCGACGCGACGGGGCCGAAGCCGGCGGGCTCGTGGCGCTCGCCGCGCGCGCTGACGGGGTGGCCTGGCGCCTCGACGTTGGGCAGCTCGAGCAAAGCGCCGAAGCCCTTGCCGACGGGGTTGTCGTCGAAGCCGGGGCCGCCGAACGCGTTCGACCAGTCGAGGCTCATCGACGTGAACGGCTTCGGCTCCGTCGCGCCCTGGAGCAGGCCGTCGGAGTACACGCGCGGGCCGACGACGCGCAGGAGCTTCGAGAGCCCGCCGACCGAGAAGCGCACGGGGCACTCCTTCACGGGGCGCGCGCCGGGCGCGTGGCACGTGCCGCGGAGCATCACCTCGGCGCGCAGCTTGAAATCGGCGAAATCGCCGGGATAGAGCGCCTCGCCGCGGCGCTCGTCGTCGTCTTCGCGGAACGTCTCGCCGCTCATGCGCGTGGCGCGGCCGGGCTTGTCGATCACCTTCAGCGGCTCCCCGGGGCGGAGCTCGAACGCGCCGCGGATGGCGAGGACGAGCTCGCGCTGCGGCGGCCTGCGCGACGTGACCTTCGGTCCGAACGCGAACGGCGTGAGGTTCTTGACCTTCACGGCGGCGTGCTCACGCGAGCAGCAGGCAGTCGGCGAGCGTCAGATCATCGCTCACGACCTTCGTGAAGAGCTCGCCCACGGTGGCCTGCCACTCGATGAGCTCCTGCTTGGCGGCGGCGGTCTCGGTCTCCTCGTTCACGAACTTGTGGTGCTCCTTGCTCCACGAGAACTTCGTGCCGAAGTCGACCTCGAGCTGCACCGGCGCGAGCGTGACGTCGGCCTTCACGACGCCGGCCGTGATCTCGACGTTGATGATGCCGGCGATGATCTCGACGAAGCAGCCGATGGCGGCGATGACGTCGACGAAGACGCCGCCCGCCATCATGATGTCGATCATCTCGGCGCCGGCGAACGTGAGCTCGTTCACGCCGCCGCCGGCGACCGTGATCGCGTTGATCGCGCCGCCCGCCGCGGTGAGCTCCTCGATCGTGGCGCCCGCCTCGATGCGCTCGACGAAGTTCAGGTCGGCGACCATGTACTCGGTGATGTTCTTTCCGTAGAGCTCCTCGTGGAGCTCGCCGCTCGCGCGGATGTACTCGTAGATGTCGCCCGACTGGAGGTCGGTCGGCTTCTTCTCGAACGCGAAGTCGTTGATGTGCGTCGTCGACATGACCTCGATCATCCGGTCGGCGTAGAGCTTGTCGACGAGCAGATCCTCCGCGCGGATCACCTCGGTGAGGTTGTGCGCGAACATGTACTCGGTGAGGTCGTGCATCCCCATCGAGCTCGAGAGGCCGTCGTACGCGCCCACGCCCTCCCAGTCGGCGTGATCGGCGTGCACGGTCGAGACGATCTCGAGCAGGCGACCGCCGTAGATCTTCTCGATCATGCGCTCTTCGGCCGCGTAGATCTCGACGACGTTCGTGCCGTTCACGTACTCGTAGAAGTCGGCCTTCACCGTGTCGGCGCCGACCTTGTAGCTCCCGACGTCCTTGAACTTCGTCCGCGCCTCGCCATACATCGGCGCGGAGCCGCCGGGCTCCTTCGTGCCCGGCTGGTACGTCGTGCTGATGATCTCGTAGAACGTCGTCGGGTAGATGTGATCCTCGACGCTCGGCTCCGCGTCGAAGGCGTCGGGCTCGCGCCAGTCGTCGTCGTCTTCTTCCCATGACTGATCGGCGCGCACGATGGTCCGCGACTGGCCGCGCACGATCTCGATGCGGTCTTGCCTCGTCGTGATGATCCGGTTTCCGTCGGTGTGATCGCGCACGCCGCCGAGGGTCTTGTCGAACCCGTCGGGCGTCGTCACGTGGTCGAGGAGGTCCTCGCCGAGCGCGACCTGCGACACGTCCCACGCGCCCGAGTGCGGCGCGCCGAGGTGGAAGTAGCTGTTGAGGTGCGTCACGTCGTCCGGCGGATCGACGGTCGTCGTGCGGCTCGGCAGGTAGTCCGGGACCGCGACCTCGTAGTGCTTGCCGACCGTCGAGGTGTCGGCCGGGAAGTCCTGCACGTCGGCGGGCTGCTTTTTCCCCATGTCGGGCGGCAGGCTAAGGCGCGGCGAGGTCGGGCGTCCACCCGACCGGCGCCTCTCGTCAGCGCTTGCCGCCGAACCGGCTGTACAGGCCCTTCTTCACCTCGCGCGAGGGGCTCGGCGGCAGGGGCGCGGGCGCGGGCGGCGGCGCCTCGCGCGGCGGCGGCGCGTCGGCCGCGGGCTCGTCGCGCCATCGCACGGCCGCCTTCTGCGGCGGCGGCTCGTCGGCCGGAGGCGGCGTCGACGGCGCCGCCATCGCTGGCACGCGCGACACGCCCGCGAACGGCAGCGCCTCGTGGGCGGCGGTCGAGCGCTGCGTCGCCGGCGGCAAGAAGGGCAGATCGGGCGCGAGCGACTCGGGGTCGAGCGTGTCCTCGAGCGTCGCTGGCTCGCCCGCGGGGTGCGCGCGAAACGACGCCGGCGCGCCGGTCACCGCGAGCGTCGACGCCTCGGCCGAGGCGACGAACGGGAGCGCCGACGTCGCGGTCGGCACCGGCACGTCGGCCGTCCGCGCGAACGGTGGCTCGCGCGAGGGCGCGCTCTCTTCGGCGATGACCATCGTCCCCGAGAGCGTCGAGCTCGGCACGAGGGAGCTCGCGAAATCGGCCGGCGCCTCTTCGGTCGGCGCGCTCTCGAACGCCGTGGCGAGGTCGGGCCACACGATCGGCTCGCCGACCTGCTCGACGCCCGCGGCGACGCGGACGTGCGCGAGCGCCGCCTCGCTGGGGAGCGGGAACGTGCCGCGGAACGTCAGCGTCGCGAGCAGGTCGTCCACGTCGACGCGCAGCAGATCGGCGTGCAGCTCGAGCAGCTGCCCCTCGGGGATGTCCCACGCCCCGAGCCCGTAGATGCGCGCGACCCCCGCGACGCCGGGCAGCCGCGACGAGAAGCGCGGCGCCATCGGGTGGAGGTTGTCCATCACGAGCCACTCGTCGCCGCTCAGGTAGTCGACGCGCTGGTCGGCGGGCGCGCACTGGAAGTACTCGAAGTCGAAGTCGTCGGGCAGGTCGACGACCTCCTCCGACAGCGCCTTGCGCGGCAGCGCGCCGAGCAGCCGCCGCCGCTCGGGCCAGTCGCGTCCGATCGGTCCGAGGCCCGCGACGCGCCGCGGATCCACGGGGTCGGTGAGCTCGGGCTCCGAAGCCTCGGCGAGCACGCCGACGCCGAACGGGTTCGCCGCGAAGCCCGCGCCGCCATACGCGCGCTCGTACATGAGCGGGATCTCGCGGAAGCCGGTCTTCTTCCGCGCGATGATCGACTTGTCGAGCACG
>DASYCF010001315.1:0-1806 GCA_036500365.1 Byssovorax sp. | reverse complement strand
GCCGGCGACGCACGAGCTCCCGACGGCGCAGGTCGACGCCGTGGTGCACGCCGTGCCGACCCCTCATGCCATGAGGCTACGGCGTACCGCAGACCCGTCAACGATCTCCTGGGATTGCAGGATACCGAAGACACCGGGATCGGACGAAGCAACGACCTCTTGCGGCCCTACAATCGTGGACGCCGATGACCGATCAACGGATCGACGAGCGAGTCGACCTTCTCGTCGTCGCCAGACTTGAGCGTGGCGAAAATGTGGCTGATCGTCGGCGGCCGCGCGCAGCTTTGACGGCTCGAACGCCGCTGGATCGTGCGACGCTCGGTGGATGGAAGCCGCGCTCGCGAAGAAGCTCCAGATCAAGGAGGGTCGCTCCGTCGCCGTGCTGTCGCCGCCGAAGGGCGCGCCGCTCGAGGCCGTGAAGGCGCCGAAAGGCGGCGCCGACGTCGCGATCACGTTCGTCGCGAAGGCGGCCGACGTCGAGGCGCGGCTCGAGCGCGCGATCGCCGCCGCGAAGCCCGACACCGGCATCGTATGGATCGCGTACCCGAAGAAGACCGGCAGCGTGGCGACTGACCTCGGGCGCGACGCCGGCTGGGAGCCGCTCGCGGCGCGCGACTGGGTGCCCGTCACGCTGATCTCGATCGACGCCGACTGGTCCGCGTTCCGGGTTCGTCACGCGCCGGACCTCGCGGCCGCACGCGCCGCGCGGATCGCGAACGGCACGCGCTCGGGGGCCGCGCCGAGCCATGTCCCCGGCGCGCGCTCGACGCCGCGCGTCGTCAGGCCCGCGCCCGCTGCGCCACCCGATCTCGCCGCCGCGCTCGCGGGCGACGCGAAGGCCGGCGCGGCGTGGGCGCGCCTCGCCCCGTCGCACAAGCGCGAGCACGTCGACGCGCTCGAGAAGGCGAAGAAGCCCGAGACCCGCGCGCGCCGCCTCGAGGCGACCCTCGCGAAGCTCCGGGCCTAGCCGGCGGTCAACCCCGGACAGGCGGTCGACCGGCGGTCAGCGCGCTCACTCGCAGGCGGGCTTGCTCGCCTTGTCCTTCATCTTGTCGATCAGCTTCGAAAAGCCGTCTTTCTTGATGATCCTGATGAACTGGCTGCGGTTGTTGTCGACGAGGCTCACGCCCTCGGTCTCGATGTCTTGCACCTTCCACGCGCTGCCCTTCGGCGCGACGCGGAAGTTGATCTCGATCGTGTCGCCGCCCTTGGCTGCCTTCGTCTTCACGACGGTCGAGCCGCTGGGGCCGCCGGACTCGCTCGCGTAGTCGATCGTGAAGTTGAGCGTCTTCTTCAGGTTGCAGCGGTAGGCGTTGCGGATGATCTGCTTCAGGAGATCCTGGAACTGCGCCTTCTCGGCGTCGCTCCGCGCGGCCCACTCGCTGCCGAGCGAGCCCTCGGCGAAGGCGCCGTAGTCGATGAATTGATCGAAGAGCGAGTCGACCTTCTTGTCGTCACCGGCCTTGAGCGCGGTGAAGAGGTCGCCCTGCGTCTTCTTCACGAAATCGGTCGCGGCGCCGGCGCGCGCGGGGCCGACGAACGCGAACGAGACGAACAGCGCGGAGGCGACGACGGCGATGATCAGGCGCAGGCTGCGGAGCACGCGGTTCTCCTTCGGGAGGTGGGTCGAGGCGCGAGGCAGGTTAGCATCGGCCGCGGCGTGTCGATCGATCCCGAGCCCGATTCCGGCGTGAGCCGCCGAGGGCGACGCGCGTGAGCGCCGTCCGAGTCGGGCGCGCGGCGATCCTCGTCGGCGTCGCGGGCGCGTGCTTCGTCGCGGGCGTGCTCGCGGGGCGCATCGGCGGC
>DASYCF010001314.1:0-5923 GCA_036500365.1 Byssovorax sp. | reverse complement strand
CTCGGCGCCCGGGCGGAGCGGCACCGCGACGGGCCGCGCGGCGCCGGGGGCCGCGAAGTGCAGCCAAACCGCGCCGAGCGCGGCGTCGTCGCGGGTCATCTCTTGCGTGTCGTCGGTGGTCGCGTCCATGTAGCTGGGTTGTCGACGCGAGCCCGCCCGAGGTTGCTCGAAAAGCGACGGCGCGCTGCGCCGAGCGCTGCGTCGAGATCGGGTTTCGCCTTGGCGGCGCGCCCGGGCTCGTTCTATGACGCGCCCGTGCAAGCTCGCATCCCGGCGGAGCAGCTCGAGCTCCGCGTGGGGCGACCGCTGCGTCTCGGCTCCGCCGTCGCGGTGGCGGCGCTCGCGCTCGTGGCGGGCTCGCGCTTGGCGCGCGCCCAGGGGCCGCAGCAGAACACGCCCGTCGTCCAGGACGACGCGGCGCTCGATCCCGACGAGGGCTTGCCGCGGCCCGCGGCGAAGGACTGGCGCACCGGGCACGTGCTCCTGAGCGGACGCTTCGGGCTCGTCTCGCCGACGGGCAGCGTCGCGTCCGTCGGCCCGACCGAGATCAGCGAGCAGGTGCCGATCCAGGACGTCGCCACGACGGGCATGAACTTCGGCGGCACGCTCGGCCTCGGCGTCTCGCGCCACGCCGTGCTCGAGGCGACGGTCGACTACTCCAAGCTCGGCGCGCCGGTCGGCTGCACCGCGTGCTTCGGCAAGCAGATCACGCTCGCGCTCGGCTTCTCGTACCACCTCGCGCAGGGCATCGCCCTCGACCCGTGGGTCAGCTACGCGGTCGGCTTCCGCTTCTCGACGTACCACGCGCAGGACGAGCTCACGAGCGTCATCCACGACGTGTCGTTCCGCGGGATCGACGTGGCGCGCATCGCGCTCGGCGCGGATTTTTATCCGATCTCGACCCTCGGCATCGGGCCGTTCTTCGAGATCGACGCGGGGACGAACGTCAGCTTTCCAGCCGACACGGTGACCTTCGCGGGCAGCTCGGTCGAGGGCGGGTACTCGCCGGCCCCCTACGCGTTGCTCCAGCTGGGCGTCCGGGTGACGATCGATCCGCTGCGTTATGGCGCTGGTTCGCGGCCCAAGGCGACCGGCGGCGGCGGCATCCTCTCCTTCTGACGCGCGCGCTCGACAGGAAATGGGCGAGCTTCCGCGCGACGTCGGTATACTCCCCGGCCACATGCCCGCGGGCTCTCCCAGGCTGCGCGCTGCGTCGGCGGGCGCGACGGACGTCGGTCGTCAGCGCAAGCACAACGAGGATCACGTCCTCGTCATCGAGCCGCTCGACCTGTGGGTCGTCGCGGACGGCATGGGCGGCCACAACGCTGGCGACATCGCGAGCCGCCTCACGACCACCTCGCTCCGGAATTTCTTCGAGGCGACGCGCACCGATCCCGTGCCCGCCGAGCTCCTCGTCGGCGAGGACCCCCCGCCGGACGCGCAGGAGGGCAAGCGCCTCGTCGCCGGCATCCGAAAGGCGAACCGCGACGTCTTCGTCATCTCGAGCACGCACACGCAGCACCAGGGCATGGGCTCGACGATCGTGGCCGCGCACTTCGACGGCGGCGCGGTGCACGTCGCGCACGTGGGCGACAGCCGCTGCTACCGCGTGCGCGACGGCAGCATCAAGCAGATCACGCGCGACCACTCGCTCATCAACGACGCGCTCGAGATGAAGCCCGACCTCACCGACGAGGAGCTCGCGCGCCTGCCGAAGAACATCATCACGCGCGCCCTCGGCATGAAGGACGACGTGAAGGTCGACTGCGCGGCGCACGACGTCGAGGTCGGCGATCTGTACCTGCTCTGCTCGGACGGCCTGAGCGGCATGATCTCCGACGAGCGCATGCTCGAGGTCGTCTCGCTCACGACCGAGCTCCAGGAGGCGTGCGACCTGCTCATCGCCGAGGCGAACGACGCGGGCGGCAGCGACAACATCTCCGCCGTGCTCGTGCGCATCGAGGAGGCGCCGGCCGACTCGCCGAAGAGGTCGGCGCCGCCAGCGCCTGCGTCGCAGCCGCCGCCCGTCGTCGCCGTCTCCTCGTCGAAGTCCGACCTGCCGCCCGAGCTCCTCACGACGCTCGATCGCGGGATGGAATCGGTGCTCACCCCGTCGATGCGCGCCGCGCTCGAGGACGGCGCCGAGCTCGACCTCGAGCTCGCCGGCCCGTGGGGCGGCGCCGAGGAGGCGCCCCGCAAGCGCTGCGTGAAGTGCAACCACGAGCTCTTCGCGGGCAACATGTTCTGCGTCGAGTGCGGCGCCCGCAGCGATCCGTGAGGGACTCCCGCGCGCGGGGCATCGCGCGCGTCGCCGTCGTCTCCGCCGCCGCCGGCGGACTCGCCGCTGTCTTCACGCTCGGCGTCTTCTTGCCCGCCTTCAACACGCCGCACACCGACGTCGAGGGCACGCCGCGCGAGGCGACCGAGCTCCCGATGACGCCCGGGCTCGCGCGTCAGATCGCGTTCGTCGTCGTCGACGGCCTCGGCTACCCGACGGCGAAGGACCTGCCCGAGCTCGCCGATCTCCGCAGGCGCGGCGTGCTCCGGCCGCTCACGGCGCCGCTGCTCACGTACACGGGCCCGTCGATCACCGCGATGGTCACCGGGCTCGACCCGGCCGACAGCGGCGTGCGATTGAACGGCGTCGACAACGGCGTCGCCGACCTCGACAGCGTGACCGCCGAGCTCGCGAAGGCGCACGTGCCGATCGAGGTCGCGCCCGACGGCTTCGAACGCTTCCCGCGGCTGCTCCGCGCGCCCGCCGACGCGCGCCTGCTCTCCGGGCCGGTCGCGTTCGTCGCCGCGCTGATCGAGCGACGCCTCGGCCTCGATCCGCCCGGTGATCCGATCGACATGAAGAGCCCGACGCGTCGCTTCACGTTCGTGCACATCGAGGACGTCGACGACGCCGGACACCAGTTCGGCGCCGCGTCGCAGGAGTACCTCGGCGCCGCGCATCACGCGGCGGAGCACGTCCTCCAGATCGCGCGCTCGCTCGACCTGTCGCAGGACACGCTCGTCGTCCTGAGCGATCACAACCACCTGCCGACGGGCGGGCACGGCGGCGACGAGCCCGGCGTCGACAGCGCGTTCCTGCTGGTCGTCGGCGGCGGCTTCGTGCGCCAGGGCGTCTCGCTCGCGCAGGCTCGGCCGATGCGCGACGTCGCGCCGACGCTCAGCGTGCTCGCCGGCGTCCGCGCGCCGACGTCGAGCCTCGGCCGGCCGATGTTCGATCTCTTCTCGGTCGACGACGACAGCTTGAGCGTGCTCTTCGCCGGTCCGTTCGATCAAGCCGCGAGGTTCGCGTGCGCCCTCCACGGCACGCCGCGCTGCGCCGAGGCGGCGGCGATCACGGCGCGCCTCGCGCAGCGCGATCCCGCGGCGCGCGTCGAGGGCGAGGCGCTGCTCGACGACCTCGCCCACGCCCGATCCGCGAGCCGCGACGCGCGCGCGGCGGGTCCGCGACGCTTGCGGATGCTCGGCGTCGGCTTCGCCGTCCTCGCGCTCGCCGCCGGGTTCGCGCGGGAGGCCGTGCGCGCCGCCCGCGCCGGAGCGCGCCCGCTCTCGGCCGCGGGCGCCGCCGCGCCGATCGTGTACCTCGGCGCGTACGCGGCGATCCTCGGGTTCGCGTTCGACTACCGCGTCACGTTCAGCACGATGAAGCCGACGCTGCTGTTCATCCGCGAGGCGTTCCTCGCGGCGGGCGCGTCGGCGCTGCTCGTCGTCGCGCTCGCCGTCGTCGCGAGGCTCGGCTCGCGCGCGCCCGGGTGGCTGGTGGGCGCCGTCGCCGCGCCGTTCGCGCTCGTCGCTGCGTGGGTCGGGTGGAGCCCCGCGTACGTCGTCACGCCGACGCTCGGCGCGCTCGTCTTCCTGCTCGCGCCGGCGATCCCTGGCGCCGCGCTCGCCGCGATCGCCGTCGCGCTCGTCGAGGCGTGGAGGGCGCGAGGCGCGCCCGAAAGCGCGCTGTCGACTTCGGCCGAGAATCGGTAATCTGCCGGGCGATGCCCTTCAACAAGCTCGCCCAGTTCAAAAAGGTCAACAGCCTCGACGCCGAGATCAAGGGCGCCGCGTTCTGCGGGACGGAGGGCCTCGTCGCCTTCGTCTCGAGCTCGCCCGTTCGCCTCGGCACCAACGCGACGAACGGCGGCAACGGCAAGGTCACGAACGCCTCGTTCGACACGGCCGAGGACGTCGCGCTCTTCTCCCGCCACGCCGCCGTCGTGAAGACCGGCGACTACACCTTGTGGTCGATGCTCGACATCCTCAACAAGGCGAAGATCGACGAGGTCGCGCGCGACGTGAAGCTCCTCCGCGGCCGTCCCTCCGGCGGCGAGGCGTTCGCGCTGCTCTGGGACGGGAGCGGCCTGCACGTCACCGCCGCGAAGACCGAGATCGAGACGCGCGCCTTCCCCCTCCGCGGCGACGTGCGCGCGGTCGACGTGACCGACACCGAGTGCTGGGTCGTGGTCGACGGCGAGGGCGGCGGCCAGCTGCGCGTTCACCAGGGCACGACGCCGGAGCCCGGACCGGTGCTGCGCTGCGACCTGCCGGAGGAGGCGAAGAAGTTCGATCGCCTGCGCGCCGGCCCGCGCCTCGCCGTCCTCTACAAGGCCGGCCAGTCGGTCGCGTGCCTCGGCGTCGGCGCGCCGAACAAGCTCAAGGCGAAGATGATCCGGCTCGAGGGCAAGCCCGCCGACCTCGCCGTGCTCGAGACGAGCCTCTTCGCCGTGTACGAGGACGGCCGCTGCGCCCTCTACGACTCCGAGGCGATCAACAACGCGGTCGACGGGAGCCTCGAGGCGAAGCACTCGGTCCCGATCGGCGGCGCCACGCCGCGCGTCGCGCTCACGATCACGCGCGGCAACGCGGCGATCTGGGTCGGGACCGCGCGCGGCGAGGTGATGATGGCCGCGATCGGCCGCAAGACGTGACGACGCGGAGCGCTCCCCCGCGACGGCGATGAACCTGCCCACGGTGCCCAACGGTCGACGGCCCCTCGCGTCGAACCCGACCGCCTCGTACCGGCGCCCGCTCGTCTCGCTGCCGTCGGCGGAGCCCGAGCCGGAGCCGGTGCCGCGCGGCAACCCGATCGCGATGGTGCTGTTCGGCCTCGCGGCGATCGCGGCGATCGTCGTCGGGGCGACGGTCGCGCGCGGCGCGGGCACCGTCGCCGAAATGGAAGCCATCGCCGCGACGCCCGACGGCGCCAACGCGGGGCCGCCGGGCGCGCAGACGCCAGGCGCCACGTCCGGCGCGCCGGACGCGTCAGGCTCGCCGTCGTCCGCGTCCGTCGCGGCGCCGGCGCCGACCACCGCGCCGCCGGGCGAGCTCGACGACGCGCGCGCCATGGGCCTCGCGCGGCTCGTCCCGCTCGGCGAAAAGTACCCGCGAGATCCCGCCGTCCTCAAGGCGCTGACGCTGGCGTACGCGGGCGACAGCCCCGGCTCCCTCAACGCGGTGCGAACCGCGCGGCGCCTCGTCGAGCTCCAGCCGAAGGCCGCCGACGACGAGGAGGTGCGTCGCGTGTTCTTGCGCGCGGCCAACGGCGCCCCCGAGGCGACGGACCTCGCGCTCGACGCGATGACCCACATGGGCCCGACCGGCCTCGATCTGCTGTACGAGATCGGCATCGCGCAGGGCATCGGCAAGTACGCGCACGAGAAGGTCGCCGCGCTGCTCACGAGCGCCGAGGTGATGAAGGGCGCATCGCCCGCGCTCCGCATCGCGAACGATCTCCGCATCGCGCAGGGCTGCAAGCGAAAATCGCTGCTCACGCGCGCGCGGGACGAGGGCGACGGGCGGTCGCTCCCGTTCTTGAAGGCGGTGCAGTCGACGTCTGGCTGCGGCCTCTTCCGGTCGAGCGACTGCTACGGCTGCTTCGGCGCCCGCAAGGAAGTTAACGAGGCGATCGAGGCGATCAACG
>DASYCF010001313.1:0-2311 GCA_036500365.1 Byssovorax sp. | reverse complement strand
TCAGCGGGCGCGTCCTGCGTGAGCTCGGCGAGACGAAGAGCTCCGAGGGTCGCACGGTCCTGGCCGCCGCCGTGATCGACGACGTCATCGGGCTCATCCTGCTCGCGCTGGTCTCGGCGCTCGTGCACGGGGGCGCACGGTCCGCCGACGTCGGGCTCGGCGGCGTGACGTTGCGCGCGATCGGCTTCCTCGTCGGGGCCGTCGCGTTCGGGCGGCTGATCCTCCCTCGCCTCTTCGCGCTCGCAGGGGCCGTCGCCGGCGAGGGCGCGCTGCTCGTCTTCGGCCTCGCCGTCGCGCTGGGGTACGGGTTCGTCGCGAGCCTCGCCGGCCTCGCGCCGATGATCGGCGCGTTCACGGCCGGCCTCGTGATCCAGCCCGAGGACTACCGCGCGCTCGCGCGGCGCCCCGGCGAGGTGCTCGAGGATCTCATCGCGCCGCTGCTCGCGTTCTTCGTGCCGACCTTCTTCCTGCTCGCGGGCCTCAAGGTGGAGGTCGCCGCGTTCCTCGACGTGCGCGTCTGGCTCCTCAGCCTCGTGTTCGTCGCGGCCGCCGTCCTCGGCAAGCTCGCGGCAGGGCTCGGCGCTGGGCGCGGCATCTCGAGGATGGCCGTCGGCGTGAGCATGATCCCGCGTGGCGAGGTGAGCTTGATCTTCGCGACGGCAGGCGTCGGCCTCCTCGACGGCGGCGCGCCACTGATCTCGAGCAGGGTCTTCAACGCGATCGTCGTGACGGTCGTCGTCACGGCGCTCTTGCCCGCGCTGTGGCTCCCGCGGGTGTTCGCGCGGCGCAGCGCCGGAGCGGAGGTGAGGGTGACATGACGCGACACAGCTGGCTCCTCGTGATCGATCCGCGCGGCGGCGTGACGGTGGCCACGCCCTCCGCGCCGCAGGCGTGGCAGGAGGCGCGCACGCCCGCCGACCTCGACGCCGAGGCGCCCGAGATCGCCGCGGCGATGCGCGCGGTCGCGGAGGAGGTCCGCGCGGGCGCGACGCGCGCGCGGCGCGACGTGGCCACCGCCACGGCTGACGTCGTGGTCATCGCGCTGCCCGCAGTCGTCCTTCACCGCAGCCGCGTGGCGCTCGCGATCTCGATCGAGCGTGCGCTCGCGCCGTTCCGCGCCCAAGCCGAAGCTCGCGACGTGCTCCTGCGCGTCGACGTCGCGCCGGGACCGCCCATCGAGGTCGAGGTCGACGAGCCGAAGATCGGGTGGATCGTGGCGACCCTCGTCGGCAACGCGCTCCGGTTCGTGCGCACCGGGAGCCGCCACGTCGCCGGCGGCACGATCACGGTGCGGCTCGCGCGTGCGGGGGACCGCGTCGTCGTCTGCGTGGCGGACGACGGCCCGGGGATCGAGGCGCAGCACCTCGCGAAGCTCTTCGATCCGGAGCGCGGCGTCGCGGTCGCGCTGGCCCTCGCCCTCGACGTCGCGGTCGCGCACGGCGGCAGCCTCGACGTGACGAGCGACGTCTCACCGGACGCGCACGGCACGACCGTGACGCTGGAGCTGCCGTTGGCTGGTCGTCCTTGACCATGCGTCGAGGGATCGCGCCATGGCTCGAGGCCTCTCTCGAGCGCGGCGCACGACCGGCGATGGCGGCCGTCTCGTCTGCCCTGTCGCTCCAGACGCTGAGTGCACGAGGAGGGATTCGAACCCCCAAGCCCTTTGGGCGCCGGAACCTAAATCCGGTGCGGTTGCCGTTTTCGCCACTCGTGCGCGATGCACGGCCGAATCATACCGCGCGCGCCTGCCTCGTGCTCGAGGAGCCACCGCTTGCGCGCCACGCCCCAGGCATACCCCGTCAGCTCGCCGCGGGCGCCGACCACGCGGTGGCAGGGGATGATCAACGAGACTGGGTTCTTGCCGTTCGCGGCGCCGACGGCGCGCGCCGCCGACGGCGCGCCGAGGCTCGCCGCGAGCTCGCCGTAGGCGCGCGTCTCGCCCGGTCCGATGTCGCGGAGCGCGGTCCACACGCGCTCCTCGAACGCCGTCCCCCGCGGCCTCGCGGCGACGGCCGCGAGCGCCCCGAGGTCGCCGGCGAAGTACGCCTCGAGGGCGCGGGCGAGCGTCGTCGTCGAGGCGTCCCCCTCGACGACCCGCGCGTCGCTTCGAGCCGTGACGCGGCGCTCGAGCTCAGCGAAGCCGTCTTCGAAGCCGAGCGCGCACGTCGCGTCGTCGTCGTCGATCAGCGCGCGCGCGGCGCCGACGGGCGTGTCCAATCGAAGCCTTCGCAAGAGCTGGCTCATTCGTCGTCTCCTCGTTCCATCGACCAGAGGTGCATCGCCGCGTAGGCCCGGAAGGGCCGCCACGCTT
>DASYCF010001312.1:0-5195 GCA_036500365.1 Byssovorax sp. | reverse complement strand
CGACGAGTGCGCGGGGCCGACGACCCAGTTGTTCGAACCGCGATCGCCGCGCGAGCGCGACGTCGGCAGGCCGCCCACGCCGCGGAACGTCGCGTCGAGCCCGGCGAGCATCGACGCGTGCGGCGCGAGGCGCGCGAAGAGCTCGGGCGCGAGCGGGTGCGGCGGCGCGACCGGCATGTTGGCGGCCGTGACCGTGAACGCGTCGAACGTCGGCGCGGGCGAGAACACGTCCGCCACGATCGACGGCTCGAAGACGGGCACCTCGGCGCCGTTCGCGATCTCGTCGGCCGAGTCGTTCGAGAGATCGTTGAGCACGTAGAGCCCGACGGCGGCGCTGTCCTCGGGCTCCCAGTCGCGGATGGCGCTCTTCACGATGAACGTGAAGTCGTACTCGCGCGACAGCGTCGCGCCGTTCCTGCCCGCGCGCATGTCGGCGATCCAGGCGTTCACGCCGTTCGTGTACGAGTCGAGGTGGCCCTTCGTCTCGGGCGAGACCTGCTGGTAGAGCGAGGTCTCGAGCGGGTCGCCCGAGCGCGTCGTGAAGAAGAGGCGGTTCACGTAGTCCTGCTTCAAGACGAGCTGCCCCGCGCTCACGAGCGAGCCGAGCGAGCCGCGCACGAGGTTGCGCACGAAGTCCATGAAGAAGAAGCGGTTCTGCGCGTGGAGGTAGCCGAGCGCGGCGAAGCAGTCGTCGTCCGCCGAGCAGCTCACGTGGAGCGCGCCCTGCTGGTCGTAGACCGCCTGCACCGGCTGCGTGAGGCCCGGGATGCTGACGTGGCCGCCGCAGTCGGCGCAGCCGCCGCCGCCCTGCGCGCCCGAGCTCGTCATCATCATGTGCGTGCTCGTCGACGTGTTGCCGCCGTGCGCCGTCGTCGTCGTCGACGAGGTCGGCTCCGCGCCGCCGCCGCCGCCGCCGGTCAGCGGGTTCACCGACTCACTGTCACCGCACCCCGCGGCGACGCCGACTCCGCCACACAGAGCGAGGATCAACATCCTCGGCCGAAGAAAGCGCTTCATTCGCAATCACTCCTTCGTCGTTCGGTGGGAACGCGCGCGCCCACGAAGCTACCACGCCGCGCACACGGCAGATCGGAACGGCGCCCGTCTCGCGCCGAAGCGCCGCCTCGACTAATAGCCGGCGCGTCGGATGCCGTGATAGCTCGTCGTCGCGGTCCGCATGCCGGCGACGCAGCCGTACGAGCAGCCCTTGCACTCGTAGGCGTACATGCTGCCCCAGCCGTCGCCGTGGTCGTAGAGGAAGACGTGGCCTTCGCCGCCCGTGTTGTAGACCATCGCGTCGGCCTGCTTGAGATCGCTGCGCGAGACCGTGGACCAGTAGCTCGAGTCGACGTTGAAGCTGCTCGTCGCGTACGGGTGCTCGTCGGTCGAGAAGCTCGTGTTGCTCGACGGGACCTCCCACACCTTGCCGACGTAGCCCGAGCAGTCGCCGCCATACGAGCCCGAGTGCGAGCAGCTCGGGCACGTGCCCGAGCAGGAGCCGCGCGTGCTCGAGGTCGGACCGGTCGTGAGGTAGCGGCCGTGGCCCCACCAGTACGAGAAGCCGACGCCCTCTTGCGCGCGCGTCATCGCGTCGCCGACGACGGTGCCGGGGCTCGAGCCGCCGCTGCCGCCGCCCGTGCTCGGGTCGGGCGTGCAGCACTCGATGTTCGACGGGCCGGGGCAGTAGCCGGGCGTCGAGTGGCTGCCGGTCGCGCACGCGCTCGTGTCGATGCACGTGCCCGCGACGCCGCTCACCGTGCACGAGCCGTAGGAGCCGCTGCCCGAAGAGACGAGCGTGTAGTAGCTGCCCGAGCTCCAGCCGACGGTGCCGTTGTGGTTCACCTGGTAGAAGCCGTTCGACGGCGCCGCGGCGACGACGGTGACCGTCGAGCCGTTCGGCACGACCTGCAGGATCGTGTTCGACGTGCTCGGCCCCGTGCGCAGGTTCACGTCGGCCGTCGCCTTGAGCGTCGCGCCCACGGTCAACGTGCCGGTGAGCGCGTCCGCCCCGCTCGCCGCGTCGTCCGCGCCGACGAGCTCGTCGTCCTCGACCTCGCTCGACCCGGCCATGCATCCGGCGAACGACGAGAGGGGCACGGCGGCGACCAGCGTGAGGGCGGCGGCGACCTGCCAGGAGCGCGTGGAGAGCATCGTCGTATTTTTCCCGTGGCGCGCGCCGCCGCGATTCTTGCGAAGGCCGCGCGCGCAGCGACATCTCAACGAACGTGCCAAGCGCGCGAATGGATGAATGAATGAGCGGCGATATGCGGCGACGTGCGGCGATGGCGCTCGGTGTAGGTCTGGCAGCTACGTTGGCGGTCGTGTGGTTCTCGCGTCGCGATTCGAAGAGCGTCGGGGAACACGGCCCGGCGTTGAAAGGGACCGCAGCGGCCGGGAGCCGCGCGCATCGCAGGGCCGGCCGCGCGAAGGGCGATGTCACCGCAGATGCGCCTACATCGGGCGACGTTTCCCCCGGATCAAACCGCCTGGTGTTCACGTCCCCCTGGGGTGGTTCGTCGCTGGACCAGCTCGGCCACGAGCGCCTGAGCGAGGGCAACGCCCTCGGCCCGATGAGCCTCGCCGTCGACGCGTCGGGTCACGTGTACGTGCTCGACGAGGTGAACGGCCGCGTCGTGCGGCACGACGCGAGCGGCAAGCCCGACCGTGCGACGCCCATCGAGCTCAAGACGCCCGAGGATCTCGTCGTCGCCAAGGACGGCGCGATGCTCGTGCTCGACCGGCACAGCGGCGCGCAGGTGAGCGTCTACGACGCGGCCGGAAAGCCGACGGGCTCGCTCGCGCTCACGTGTGACGGCCTCGACGACGCGGGGCAGGTGACCGGCATCTTCACCGACGGCTCGAGCGTGTACGCCGAGAAGGAGCACGGGCCGCTCTTCCTGCTCGGCGACACGTCGGGCGTCGCCGCGACGGCGCGCACGCAGATCCCCGGGCGGCCGACGCGCGACGGCCTCTCGTTCATCACGGCAGGCATCACCGACGCCGCCGCGGGACGCACGTACGTCTCGTCGATCGATCGCGCGACGATGCAGCACCGCTTCACGCGCGAGCTGCGCATGAAGAGCCCCGCGCTCTCGATCGTGCTCCTCGACACGGACGCGGCGGGCACGATCTACTTCGGCGTCGAGATCCAGGACGCGGGCGCGCAGCCCGCCGTGGTGCTCTCGTGCCTCGAGCCCGAGCACGGCGCCGTCATCGGCTCGACCGTGTTGCCCGCGAACACGCTGCCCGAGGAGACGTTTCGAGACTTCGTGGTCCTCGATGGCGGCGGCGTGATCTACGCGCTGAGGTCCGAGTCGGGCGTGAGCTACCTCGAGGCCGACTGCACCTGAGCCGGTGAGGCGGCGTGCGGGCGCGAATCCTGAGCCGATCGGGGCGGCCCGCGGCACTCTCTTCGGCGGCGGGCTCCTCCGCGAGGTGAGAATGAGCGCAAAGATTCGGACGACCCTGGTGGCGGCGCTGCTCCTGTTCACGATGGCGGGCCTCGGCGCGGCTTGCGGGAGCACCACGAGCGACGGCAACGGCACGGCCGCGACGGGCGGGCTCGACGGAGACTCCTGCACGGTCGGCGGCGACAAGTGCACGTTCTGCTCTGCGACCGTCGGGTGCGCCGACTGCCTGTCCGATGGCGACTGCGGCGTGGCCGCGCCGCGCTGCGTCCTCGGGCGCTGCTCCGCGTGCGCCGACAACGCCGACTGTGGCGCCGGCCAGGCGTGCTTCCCGATGGATCACCAGTGCCACCCGAAGTGCACGAGCACCAACGACTGCCACGGGCCCGACATGCTCTGCGACACGCAGACCGGCGAGTGCGTCGGATGCATCAAGGCGACCGACTGCCCCGCCGATCGGCCGCTCTGCGTGGCGGAGACCGGCCAGTGCTCGGAGTGCGCCAAGAACGCCGACTGTCCGATCACGAACCCTGCCTGCGATCTCGCAGACGGTCACTGTGAGCAGTGCAACATCGACTCCGACTGCGAGGCCGGCTTCGCGTGCGACCACGACCACCACTGCAAATCGTCTTGCTCGAACGACTTCGAGTGCACGGCTGACCATCCGAGGTGCCTCGTCAGCAGCGGCGACTGCGTCGACTGCCTCCACGCGAACGACTGCGGCGCGGCCGAGCCTGCCTGCGTCGACAACCGCTGCGTGCAGTGCGCCGTCGACGTCGACTGCAGGCCCGTCTCGGGCGAGCCGTTCTGCGATACGCACCGCGATCAATGCGTCGAGTGCCTGGTCGACGCGAACTGCGGCGCGCCGCTCCCCGCGTGCAGCGGCGGACGCTGCGTGCAGTGCAACGACGACTCCCAGTGCCCCGCCGGCATGCGCTGCAAGCACGACGCCTGCGAGACCCACTGACGCGCGAGCACGCACGCGACGCGCCGGTTCGGGCGTCGCGCGTCGTCGGTCACTCGCCGTCGTCGCCGCCAGCGGCGGGGATCTCGACCTCGTCGTCCTTCACGATCTGCGCGCGCGGGTGCGTGTGCGCGGGCTTCGTCGGGCCTGAGGCCTTCTTCGACGTCGTGTGGATCGCGCTCGCGGCGACGCCGGGAGCGACGGCCGCCGCCGTCGTGATGGGCTCGGGCGGCGGCGCGGCGATGGGGACGGGGATGACGGGCGGGGCGAGCGCTGCCGCCGCGGCTGCGCCGGGCGGCGCGGAGGGCGCGGGCGACATCGCCTCGGTCGCGTAGGGTCGCACGACGATGACGACGATCGCGACCGCGCCGAGGACGGCCGCGACGACGGCGAGCTGCTTCGTGCGGCGCGCGCGCGTGCCGACGTCGAGCTCGGGCGGCAGATCGACGTCGATGTCGACCTCGACGCTCGGGCGCGCGACGACGGGCGCGGGCGTTGGCCTGCTGACGCGCTCGGGCGCGCGCGCGACGTGGAGCCGCTCGATGTTGACGTCGACCGCCTCGAGCCGGGCTCGCACGATCGTGTCGACCTTCGCCGCCTCTTCGAGCAGCGCGCGCGCGCTCGGCAGGTCCTCGAGCACGGCGCCGGCCTCGAGCGCGTCGGCCGTGTCGTCGCCCACGCGGTCGTCGAGCAGCTCGGAGGGCAGCGGCGTCGCGAGGCGCGCGCGCGGCTCGTGAGGGGGCAGTCCATCCGCCGCGGCCGGCGCCTCGTCGGCGACGACGTCGACCGGAGGCGGCGGCGGCGTCGTCGCGCGCCGCGGCGTG
>DASYCF010001311.1:0-2430 GCA_036500365.1 Byssovorax sp. | reverse complement strand
GGCGCGCATCATCGGCGGTGTGGGCCAGGGCGCGTTGAGCGCCATCGCCGTCGACTCGCAGGGCTTCATCGACGTCGTCGGCACCTTCGGCCAGGCGATCACCCTCGGCGGTCACCCGTACACCTGCGCCGGCACCGCCTGCGGCTTCGTCGCGCAGCTCGATACGTACGGGAACTTCCGGTGGGTGCGGATGCTCGACGGCAACGGCGTCACCCAGGGGTTCCTCGCCGTCGGCCCGAGCGACGAGATCGTCATCGGCGGCACGTTCAACGGCGACGTCGACTTCGGCGCCGGCACCGTGCACGGCGGCGACGGCGCCTACGCCGCCGCGTTCACGTCGGGCGGCGCGGCGCGCTGGTCCGTTCATTTCGATCCGCTCGGCATCGACGAGGAGACCCAGCCGCTTCCCGTCGATGACCGGCCTCGCCGTCGACGCGAGCGGCCGCGTGGGCTTCGCGATCGCGGACGGCGGCTACGACTGCGGCGACGGCCTGAGCTCCACGAGCGACTCGATGGGTCAAATCGCCGTGTTCGAGGACGGCGGCGCGCTCGCGTGGGAGCACACGTTCGCCGGCGCGACCTACTACTTCCCGTTCAGCAGCCTCGGGGCTTCGAGGGCAGGCGACTGGACGCTGCTCGCGACGCTCGCCGCAGACGTCGACGTCGGGTGCGGCACCATGCCGGCTCGGAGCGGGTCGACGTTCGCGGCGACGTTCGACGCGTCGGGCGCGTGTCTGCATCAATGGCCCATCGGCCCGATCGGCCTACCCTCCGTCGCGATCGACCCGAACGACGACGCGGTCGTCATCGCGGGCGGCCTCGCCGGCACGATCGACCTCGGCTCATCCATGTTGACGCCGGTCGGCGGCTCGGACGTCTTGATCCTCCGCCTCGATCCGACGCTCGCGCCCGTGTGGGGGCTTCAATTCGGCGACGCCGCGGCTCAGTCGGCGCAGGTCGTCGCGATCGACCCGGCGACCAGCGAGATCACGATCGGCGGCTCCCTCGCCGGCACGGTCGACTTCGGTCAAGGGCCGATGTCACCGCCGGGCGACGCCTACGTCGCGACCTTCACGAGCGCGGGCGACTCGATCTCGAGCGGCCACTGGGGCGACTCCCACACCGCCGAGACGACGGCCGTCGCGATCGGATCCGCGGGCGACGTCTTCGCGAGCGGGTTCTTCGCAGGGACGATGAACTTCGGCGGAGGCGTGCAGATCCAGGCGGCGACGACGTTCGACGGCTTCCTCGCCAAGCTCCCGCTGCGGTGATGATCGTCAGTCGGTGCGCTGCAGCACGTGGAAGCCGTACTCGCTCTCGACCACGTCGCTGAGCTCGCCGATCTGGAGCTCGAACACGGCGTCGGCGACCGGCGGGGCGAGCTCGCTGCGTTCGAAGGTGCCAATCGATCCGCCGCGGGTCGAGGCGCCCGGCTCGTCGCTGTAGTCCTTCACCACATCGGCGAAGTCGGCGCCGCCGCGCAGCTTGTCGCGCGCCTCGATGGCGCGGAGGCAGGCCTCTTCGCGCGTGCGCGTCACGGTGTCGGGCGCGCGCTTGCTGTCCTTCGACTTCACGAGCACCTGCTTCGCGCCGACCTTGATCGGCTCGCCGGGCTTCTTCTCGCGCTGCGCGTTCGCGGTCGCGAGGCACTTGGCGCCGGGCGTCGCGGGCGCGTCGGCGGTCGCGTGGACCGTCGCCGCGGGCGCCGCGGGGCCGCCACAGGCGAGGCCGAGCGCAGCGATCGAGGCGAGGAGGAGGGCGCGCGTCATCGGGCGAACCTGCAACGCGCGCGTCTCGGCGTCGAGGGCGTCGTCGTTCACGCTCCGTCACAGGGCGACGAGGTCATGACGGCTCGCCGCCAGCGCCGAGGAGATGGATCATGCGCGCCGTCAGCCGGCCGTGCTCGACGCCGCCGCGCGACATCGCGTAGACGACGCCATCACACCACTCGTGCTTCACGTCGCCCGAGGCTTCGACCTCGAGGTACGCCTCGTACGAGACGCGGGTGGGCGACGCGGCGCTCATCGGCGCATGCTGTCACGCTGCCGCGACCGCCGCACGGCCGGCGTCGAGCTGCGACCGCGACGCGACGCGCCTACGTCAGCGTCTCGAGCAGCTCGCCGACAACCCGCACGGCTCCGTCCGCCTGCCGGAGGCGAAGGGTCCGATACGCCGAGTTGTCGGGCCGGAGCTCGACCTCCGCGACGTGGCCTTCGGCGTCGAGCGCGGCCACGCGCCAGCGCTTGAGCGTGTAGCGCCCGCCGAGCTCCCCGTCTGCGTCGTCGCGCAGCTCAACGATGACGCGGCGGCCGTCGAGCGCGGTCGGCCGCGGCGCGGTCCCCGCCGCGAACCCGCGGAACAGCGCGATCGTGCCGTCGGGGACGCCGGGCTCCATCGACTTGCCGACCACGCGCGCGGCGAACAGGGACG
>DASYCF010001310.1:0-4789 GCA_036500365.1 Byssovorax sp. | reverse complement strand
GCCGACGAGTCCGCCGTTCTCGCGGGTCTGGCCGTTCGTCGCGGGGCCCTGGTTCGGCGAGGGCTGGCCGAGCGTGTACACGAGCTTGTACTTGCCGTTCTTCGCGACGGTGCCGCCGTTGACCATCTGGTCGACGCTCGGCCCCGTGATCTGCGGCGGCCCCGCGTCGCTCTCCGCGCCCGAGACGTCGAGCAGGCCGCCCGCGTCGCAGCCTGCGAGCGCGAGGGCGGCACCCAAGACGGCGAGGCGCAGCGCGGTCATCCCCCGATCGTAGCGCCGAACGCGCGCGCTCTTCAAGGCGAGATCTTGATGATGAGGAACTGCACGCGGCGGTTCGCCTGGCGGCCCGCTTCGGTCGCGTTCGTCTGGAGGGGCCTGCGCGGCCCGTAGCCGACCGCGGTGAGCTTCTTCGACGGCACGCCGTGGTCGACGAGCCACTTCCGCACGGCCTCGGCGCGCGCCTGCGAGAGCTTCTGGTTGAAGTCGTCGGGGCCGATGTTGTCGGTGTGCCCTTGCACCTCGATGTGCTCGATCTCGGGGTGCGAGTCGATCGCGCCCTTCACCTCGTTGAGCAGCGAGTCGGACACCGGATCCACGGTCTGATCGAGCGACGACTTGCCGAACTTGAAGTGCACCTCGCTCGAGATGACGATCTCGGTCGGCGTTACGGTCACGTGCGGGCAGCCGTTCTTCTTCGGATCGGGGTCGGCGCTGCCGGGCGTGTCGGGGCACGCGTCGACCGCGTCGGGGATGCCGTCGTTGTCGCGGTCGGGCGGGCAGCCGTTCTTCTTCGGGTCGTCGCTGCGGACGCCGGGCACGTCGGGGCACGCGTCCTCGTCGTCGGGGATGCCGTCGTGATCGCGGTCCGCCTTGGTGCGATCCGGGAGCGGCTCGTACCCGACGCTCGCGACGGCGAACCATTTCGGCGTGCCGTAGCCCTGCGTGAGGCCGGGGCCCGCGCCCGCGCCGACGACGAGCGAGCGGAGCGGCCGCAGCTTCGCGCCGAGCAAGAGCTCCGCGGCGGTCGACGTCGCGAGCGCGATGTTCGCGGTCGGCGTCGAGAACGATCGATCCTTCGTGAACGGCGCAGCGATCGTGAGCTCGGGGCCGACCTGGAAGAACTCGTCGTCGCCGAGCACGAGCGCGGCGCCGGCGCCGGCGTCGAAGCTCGACGGGTGCGACGACGCGCGCACCGTCGTGCCGAGCGACGCGCTGTAGACGAAGTGCGTGAACCGCCCGCCGAGCAGGATCTGCGGCTCGCCGCGCACCGCTTGATCGCCGGCGTACGAGCCCGCGGGCGCCGTCGGCGCGTACAGGTATGCGCTCACGCTGAGCTGAAACGGGTCGTAGTAGTCGCCCAACAGCCGACCGCGCAGGCCGAGGCGCAGGTCGCCCACGTGCGCGCCGGTCGGCGAGGGGAACGTCGCGCCCGCGACCGTCGGGCTGTCGCCGCCCTCGGTCAGCTCGAACGGCATGTCGGCCGAGATCAAGAGGCGATCCCAGAGCGCGAACGACGCGTCGAGGTGCAGGTACGCCTGGTGCGACACGATGGCCGCCTTGACTGGCCCGTCCTGGATCGACAGCGGCTTGTCGGCGTAGTCGAAGATCGCCGTCACGCGCGGGACGAGGTGGCCGCCGACCGTCGGCCCGGCGACGCCGAAGAACGCGTCGCCCGAGGGGGACGGCTGGAAGCGCTCCACCGCGCCCGGCGCTTGTTGCTGCGCAGCGGCGGTGGACGCCCCGAGGACGAGCGCCGTGGTGACGGCCAGGCCGAGGCTCCGCACGGATCCAGCACGAGCGCGTCGGTTCACGCGGCAACTCCACGGGACAGGGGCCGCATCGGGAACCACGGAACCGGTAAAATCGTACGCTGTCAAGGGAACGGCACGTGAAGCTCTACGGCGCCGCCTGATGGTGGCCGCCGTCTGCCTCTCGCTGCCCACGGGCTCGTCGCGCCCAGCTCGCCGCGCTGGCCCGGGCTACCTCACGCTCTCGATCACCTTGAAATCGGCGGCCAGCGCGGTGAGGCGCGGCGCGCTGGCGATGGCGATCACCGGCGCGTCGCCTTCGAACGCGTGCACGCAGGTGAACCGCCCCTCGCTCTCGGAGCGGGTCCACAGGCTCCCGTGGCAGCCGACCCAGACGCGCCCGCCGCTCTGCTCGAGGTGCACGGACGTCGGTCCGCCGGCGCCGATCGACGTCCGGCGCACGGCGCTGCCCCGCAACAGGAACACGGAGCCGTCGGCCGCGATGATGGCCGCGGAGTCGTTGCCGTCGGCCGCGCACGCGACGAGCGGGGCGCCGCGGATCTCCGCGATGCGGGTCACCTCCCACGCGAGCGGCGCGTAGATCGCCGCGTACGCGCCCGCGCCGTCTCGTCCCGCGAGCAGCCACCGCGTCGTGTCGAGCCGCGCGATCCCCGCGAGCACGACGGGCCCGTCCGACGCGGAGCCGCGGATCGGCAGCGGGATGAGCCAGTGTCGGCCGACGAGCGCGTAGAGCGCGGGCGCAGGATCGCCGCCGCCGGCGCGCGTCCCGACGAGCACGCACAGGTCGCCGAGCTCGCCGCTGAAGAGCTCGAAGCGCACCGACGGGTCGCTGCCGCGCACGGGATCGTCGACGCCAGCCGGCGTGCACACCGCGAACGACGCCTCGTCACCGCCGACGAGCCAGCGGCGCGGGCCGAGGCTCGCGATGAACCGCACGCGCGGCAGGCGCTCGCAGCCGCGGAGCGGCGCGGGACGAAACCGACCCTCGGACCGCACGAAGAGGCCGAGGCCCGCCGAGGCGAGGCACGCGCCCGACTCGTCGAACGCGGCGCGCGCCGTCGACGCGGCCGGGCCGGGCTCGCCGCGCGTCACGAGGCCGAAGCGCTGCGCGTCCGGCGCGCGCGAGAACGGCGACGACGGCGGACCGGCGCCTCCGAAGCTCGACGCGCGGCGGGGCGGGACGTGACCGAGCGCGTCGACCACCGCGCGACCGAACGCGCCGGCCGTCTGCGTGCGCTCGCGCGCGTTCGGCGCCGTGGCCGCGGCGAGCGCCTCGTCGAGCGCGCGGCACGCGGCGGCGCTGGCGCGGATCTCCGGCGAGAGGCGCGGCGCGTCGCCCACGCGCTTTCGCTCGGGCTTCTTCGCGGCGCGCAGCGCGTCCCCGATGCTCGTGAGCGGGAAGTAGTGATCGGCCGCGAGCAAGAGGTACGTGAGCGCCGCGAAGCCGAACACGTCGCACCAGCTGCCGACGTCGTTGTCGGCGACGGCGACGAGCTCGGGCGGCGCGTAGCCGGCCGTGCCGACGAGCAGCCCGCCGAACGTCGCGGCCATGTTGATCGGGCGCGAGACGCCGAAGTCGGCGAGCTTCATCGTCTCCATCGTGCCCGCGCCGGTGCAGAGGACGTTCGCGGGCTTCACGTCGCGATGCACGACGCCGGCCGCGTGCACCGCGTCGAGGCCGTTCGCGATGCCGGCGACGGCGCGCGCGGCGCGCTCGGCGTCGAACGCGTGCTGCGTCCTCCGCAGGCACTGGCCGACGCGCTCCTCGAGGTTCGAGCCCTCGTCGCCGCCGTCGACGTACTCGAGCGCGAGCCACGGGAGCTCGAGCGTCTCGCCCGCGAGCACGTCGGCGGCGACGGTGCCGGTGCCGAGCAGGCGCACGACGTTCGGCGAGTGCGGCTCGAGCTTCGACACGGCGCCGAGCGCGGTCGCCTCCTTGAGCACGGCGAGCGCGGCGCTCCGGCCGTCGCGGCCCACGAACGACGGGTGGATGAGCTTCACCACGGCGTGGAGCCCCGTCGCGCGGTCGACGGCGAGGTACACGGTGCCCATCCCGCCCGAGCCGAGCCAGCGCTCGACGGCGAAGCGCTCGCCGAACACCTGGCCGCGGAGGTGGAGATCGACCTCCGTCTCGGGGTCGATGTCCGACTCGAGCGGCGCGGCGATGCCGCCCTGCAGCTTCGCGAGGACGTTGTCCGAAAGCCAGCGCACGCGCGCGCTCTCAGTCTCCGACGCCGAGGACGGCGCGGGCTTCCATACGAAACTCCTCGTCCGACGCGGTGATCTCGCGGAGCTTCTCGAGCACGGTGCGGCGGAACTCGCGCCGCGCGAACGAGAGGTAGTTGGTGACGTCGGTGACCGAGATCGACAGATCCTGCGCGAGGCTCGCGTACGAGCGCTTCGGCGAGACGCCGTCGTCGAGGTCGTAGAGCTCGAAGACCTTGAAGTGCTTCTGCTTGCCGCGCTTGTCGCACTCGTCGCGCATCGCCTCGACCGCCATCGCGAAGAGCGAGCGCACCCACTCCTGATCGAAGAAGGTGTCGAGCCCGTCGGGCGCGGGCGGGTCGGTGCGCGCGAGCTCGCCGTCGGCCTGCTCGAAGTCGAGGCTCAGGATCCGCACGTCGCCGCCGCGCTTCAGCCGCTTGCCGGCCTTGTCGTCGTTGGCGACGAAGCGGTCGAGGCACGTGCGCACGAACGTGCGAAAGCGCGCCTTCGTGGGGTCGTACGCGTCGAAGTAGCCCTTCTCGAACGCCTTGGCGAAGAAGGCCTGCGTGAGATCCTGCGCGTCGTCGCTCGTCTTGCGCCACTTGAGGCGCACGTATTTGTAGACGGGCTTCCAGTACGCGAGCGCGAGGATGTCGGCGGAGCGCGCCCGCTCGGCGGGGTCGTCGCTGCGGATCGCGAGCACGGCCGAGTGGCTCGTGATCGGGAACTGCGCGCCGCCGATTTCGAAATCGCCCATGCGTGTCCGCCCGCGATCGAGTCCACCGCCCAGCGCACGTCCGCGCGCTGCGCGTAGC
>DASYCF010001309.1:0-1967 GCA_036500365.1 Byssovorax sp. | reverse complement strand
CGTCGTGGAGACGGGCTCGCACGACGAGCTCATCGCGCAGGGCGGCGTGTACGCGCGCCTGTATCGCCTGCAGTTCGCGCACGAGCGCGCCGAGAAGGAGCACGCGCCGTCCGAGGCGCGGGTGGCGTCTCCCGCCAGCGCCGAGTAAGAAGCGGGCGTGGCGAGCAAAGCCCGCAAGAAGCCCGCGGCGCGTGAGAAGCGGAATCCTTGGCCGAGATCCGGCGTTCCTCTAGAGAGAGGGAAGAAGAGGAAGTCCGCCATGCCGAGAGCGCTGGAGTCGACGCGAGCGCTGGATGAAACCGAAACGCGGGTCCTTCGTCCGCGACGCGCGGCGCCGGCGGATGCGGTGCGGCCCACGCGGGCGGAGATCAACCTCGCGGCGCTCCGCCACAACCTCCGCGTGGTCGCGAAGCACGCGAAAGACGCGCGCGTGTGGGCGGTGCTCAAGGCCGACGGATATGGGCACGGCGCGCCGGCGGTCGCGCGGACGCTCGAGCGCGCGGGCGCGGACGGGTTCTGCGTGGCGCTCCTCGAAGAGGGCATCGAGCTTCGCGACGCGGGGATTCGTGCGCCGATTTTGGTCATGGGCGGGTACTACGGCGGCGCGTACGAGGAGCTCCTCGCGCGCGAGCTCGTGCCGGTGGTCTACGACCTCGGTCAAGTGGAAGGCTTCGCGCGGCTCGTTCGAGCGGGCTGGTGTGGACCACGCCGCGGCGGTGCCGCGGACGTGCCGTCCGGGCGCCAGGTCGTCGACGTGCATCTCAAGATCGACACGGGCATGGCGCGCCTCGGGGTGACGATGCGCGAGCTCCCGGCGTTCGCGAAGAAGCTCGCGGCGTTTCCCGAGGTCCACGTGCGCGGGCTCATGACGCACCTCGCGTGCGCGGACTCGGCCGACACCGCGTCGCTCGCCGAGCAAGCGATCCGCTTCGACGAGGCCACCGCGCTCCTCGCGAAGCACGGCGTCCGCGCCGAGGTCCGTCACGCGGCGAACACCGCGGCGGTGCTCCGCGGCGAGTCGCTCCTCGACGCGGTGAGGCCGGGCCTCGCGCTCTTCGGGGTCGCGCCGCGCCTTCAGGGCGCGACGGGCGAAGGCGCGCTGCTCTCGAGCGAGCTCCGTCCCGCGATGCGCGTCCGCACGGAGGTCGTGTCGGTGCGCGAGGTCGAGAAGGGCGAGCCCGTCGGCTACGGCGCGCTCTGGCACGCGCCCAAGCGCTCGCGCATCGCGACGATCCCCATGGGGTACGCCGACGGCCTCTCGCGCCAGCTCTCGAACCGCGGTCACGTGCTCGTCCGCGGCATGCGCGCGCCGATCGTCGGCGCCGTATCGATGGACATGTCCATGATCGACGTGACCGCGCTCGCGGGCGTCGACGTGCGCGACGAGGTGGTGGTGCTCGGCGCGCAAGAGGGCCCGCTCGGCAAGGACGCGATCGGCGCGACCGAGGTCGCGGCCCACGCGCAGACGATCCCGTGGGAAGTCCTCACGTCGATCTCGCGCCGCGTGCCGCGGTTTTATCGCGAGCCGTAGCCACAAAAAGACGAAGCCGGCGAAGCTCCGAAGAGCTGCGCCGGCCGCGTCGATTCGAGTGCGCGTGCGTTACTGCAGCTTGTTGAAGCCGCCGACCGGGAACGGCCCGCGGTACGTCACCGGCGACGTCTGCGGCGAGTTCAACACGAAGAGGAACGTGTTGTAGATCGTGTCCAAGTACACATCGAGGTAGATGGGGCCCGAGTAGCCGAACTCCGGCTGGGTGATCGTCGCGGTCGCCGACATCGACGAGCCCGTCGAGTGCGACGCCTTGTTGTCGCTCGTCCACGTCATCTTGTCCGACGCCTCGAGCCCGACGCTCGCGAAGCCGAGGAAGCCCGCCGAGCCCTTGAGCGTCACGCCGACGTCGTACGAGACCTTGCTCTCGGTGCTCGACGTGTACGTCGAGCTCTTCGTGAGCGCGAACTTCGACGTC
>DASYCF010001308.1:0-2288 GCA_036500365.1 Byssovorax sp. | reverse complement strand
CGGTCACGCGCGGGTTCCCGGGGAGCGGCGCCATCACGCTGCTGTCCGGTCCCGACTCGAGGAACGCAGCGGGGAGTCCCTCGGCCGTGTCGACGATGCCGGTGCCGACGCGCTTGAGCGCCTCGAGCAGCGCCTTCATCGTCGGGTAGCGATCGTCGGGCGCCTTCTCGAGGCACTTCTTGACGATGACCTCCATCGACGCCGACACGTTGATCGACGGGTTGTTCGCCTGCATCGGCGGCGGCGGCTCGTTCACGTGCGCCATGAGCGTGCCGACGCTCGCGCCGCGATCGAAGGGCACCTTGCCGCAGAGCATCTCGTACATCATCACGCCGAGCGAGTAGATGTCGGTGCGCGGCGAGATCTCGTTCCCGAGGATCTGCTCGGGCGCCATGTACTTCGGCGAGCCCATGAAGAGGCCCGCCTGCGTGAGATCCTCCGCCTCGCCCGTGACGTCCTTCACGAGGCCGAAGTCGAGGACCTTCACGACGTCTTGCTCGTCGGCCTTGTCGGTCAAGAGGACGTTGCCGGGCTTGAGGTCGCGGTGGACGACGCCGATCTGGTGCGCCTCGCGGAGCGACCGGCAGATCTGCGCGGCGACGTGCGCGACGCGCGCCTCGACGAGCGGCGCCTCCTCGCGGAGCACGCGGTGGAGCGTGCGCCCCTCGATGTACTCCATCGCGATGAAGTAGAGGTCGTCGCCCTCCTGGCCGTAGTCGAAGATCGTGACCGTGTTCGGGTGCGTGAGCTTCGCCGCGGTCGACGCCTCGAGCAGGAAGCGCCGGTGGAACTCGGGGTCGCGATCGCCGTCGTACTTCGGGCTCAGCACCTTGAGCGCGCACACGCGGCCGAGCGGCGCCTGCTCCGCGCGGTAGACCTTGCCCATGCCGCCGCGCGCGATGACGCTCAGCACCTTGAAGCGCCCGCCGACCGTGCGCCCGATCAGCGGATCGGGGCCGACCTCACGGGGCTTGTCGTTGTCGGGGGCGCCGGCCGACTTGGCGGCCTTCACCGCGCCCCCTTGGCGGCTTTCGGACATGCGGCTCGTCTTCGAATCGGCGAGCGCGGATGCGCGGCGCACGCTGCGCCGAGCTCTCTGCGTTCGGTGTGCGCGGATTGTGCGCCGCACGACACGTACGAATTCTCGCCTCCCCGGGCCGCTCGGTCAATTCAGACGACGGCGCTTTTCGCTTGCCGGCCTTAAGGAGCGGCCCGACGTGCCGGTTTCTTCAGCGGGATCGGGGCCGAAGACGCTGGCGCCGACGTCGGCTGCTCGGGCTCGACGCCGAGCGCGGCGTACGAGATGCGGCGCGTCGTGCTGTCGGGCGGGCGCACATCGGGAAGATCGGGATCGGTCGCGTCGTCGGTGGCGCCAGCCGGCGGGGGGAGCGGCGGGGGCTGCTTCGCGAGCGCGGGAGGCGGGAGCACCGGCATGGGCGGGGGCGCACCGACCGCGGAAGGCGCGGTGCGACGCGGCGGCGCGATCGGCGGCGGCAGCGGCCCGGCGCCAGAAACGCCCGGCAAGAGCTCGGCGAGGACGTCGGGGTTCGACTTGGACGAGCGAGATTTGCGACCCGCGGCAGCGGAGTCGTAGCGACTGGCGACCGGGCGCGGCGGCGCGTGCACGCGCGGCGCCGACGGTCGCGGCGGCGGCACGGCGGGCGGCGGCAGCGGGCGCGCCGGGTTGCTCGCCGGCGGCGCCTTGCGCTGGACGAGCGTCGTCGCGACCGAGATCTCCGTCGTCCCCGGCAAGCGACCGATGGGCGCGGGCGGGCAGGGCGGGATCGTCCCGCGGCGCGGCAGCCGGGGGTGCTGCGGCGGCGCCGCGGGCGTCGGCATCGCGCGCGGCTTCGCGTCCATCTGCGGCAGATCGGGATCGCTCTCGTGCTCGGCCCAGCGCTGCGTGCGCGTCGCGTGCGTCTGACACGCGCGCGTGGTCGACGTGACGATGATGTTCTGGCCCCTGCGCGGGTCGACGAGGATCGCGCGCGCGCCCGACATCCACTCGGCCTGCACCGAGCAGGTGTCGAGGCCCTCGAGCAGCCAGCCGACGAACTCGGCGCCGAGCATCGACGTGTCGCCCGCGGCGAAGAGCACGCCGTCGAGCAGCCGGTAGCGGCTGTTGCGCGTCTCGAAGATGGTCTCACCGCGCGCGCCTGCCGCGTACTCCTTGCGGCCGGCGAGGTAGCCGTCGACGGCGTCGCGCACGACTCGATCGGCGTCGGATGCAAGCAGGGTCATCGGGCTTCCGTCCCACGGCATGCGCGCGAATCGGTGCAGGGCACGTG
>DASYCF010001307.1:0-2388 GCA_036500365.1 Byssovorax sp. | reverse complement strand
TCTTCTCGTACGCGGCGGCGACGACGCCCTTCTCGACGGCGATCTTCGCGGCCTCCTTCCACACGCGCGTGACCTCGATGTGGTCGACGCGCTTGCCCCACGGCGACCACGTCGTGAGCGTGGGCTCGTTGAGGCGATCCTCGAGCTGCATGCGATACAGCGGGCCGCCCGCGAGCTCGCCCATCTCGCGGAGCTCGGGCTCGATCGCGCGGCGCACGTCGTCGGGCAGGGCCCGCGCGAGGTACGAGCGGAGCACGCCGTCGTCGTCGAACTGGTTGCCAAGCTCGGGCGGATCTTGAAAGAACGCCATGCGCGCACCCTACCGCGAAACGCCGCGCGCGGCGCCGCCGAGGCGGCTAGGCGAGCGCGCGTCACCTTTGAAACGAGGCGCGCGCCTGATCTTGACTTTGCCGATGAGAGAACGCACAACATCCGCGCTCATGAAGCTGTCGAACAAGGGGCGCTACGGCGTGCAGGCGCTCTTCGACATCGCGTTCCACAACGACGGCAAGCCCACCCTGATCCGCGACATCGCCGAGCGCGCCAGCATCCCCGCGCGCTTCCTCGAGCAGATCTTCCAGGACCTCAAGCGCGCGGGCCTCGTCGGGTCGAAGCGCGGGCCGCGCGGCGGCTACCACCTCGCGCGGCCGGCCGCGTCGATCACGATCGGCGACGTCGTGCGCGCACTCGAGGGCCCGGTCGCCGTGCTCGTCGCGCAAGAAGCGGCCGGAAAGAAGTCCCCGCCAGACGCGACGAGCGCCGTGTTCAAGGACCTCGCGATCGACGTCGAGCGGTGCTTCGACGCGATCTCGATCGCCGACGTCGTGACGCGGGGCGAGGCGCTCGGCGTCCCCCGGTATACCCACGCCCGCGCGAGCTACGCGATCTGACCATGCTGCCTCCGCTCCCCTCGCACCCGCGCGTCGTCGAGGGCATCCTCGATCTCGTCGGCGACACGCCGCTGTTCGAGATCCGCAGGCTCGACGCCGAGGCGCCGCGCGCGCGCCTCTTCGCCAAGGGCGAGCACGGAAACCCCGGCGGCTCGGTGAAGGACCGCATCTGCCTCGCGATGATCGAGTCGGCCGAGGCGAGCGGCGCGCTGCAGAGGGGCGGCGTGGTCGTCGAGCCGACCAGCGGCAACACGGGCATCGGCCTCGCGCTCGTGTGCGCGGCGAAGGGCTACAAGTGCGTGCTGACGATGCCCGCGAGCATGAGCCTCGAGCGCCGCCAGCTGCTCGAGGCGTACGGCGCCGAGGTCGTGTTGACCGAGCCCGAGCTCCAGATGGACGGCGCGATTTCGAAGGCAAAGGAGATCGCCGCGGCGACGCCCGGCGCGTTCTCGCCCGGTCAGTTCGACAGCCCCGAGAACCCGCGCGTGCACGCGGAGACGACGGCGCGCGAGATCCTCCACGCGATGGCGAACCTCTCCATCGACGCGTTCGTCGCCGGCGTCGGCACGGGCGGCACGGTGAGCGGGGTCGGCGGCGTGCTGCGGCGGCTTCATCCGCGCCCGCGGATCGTCGCGGTCGAGCCCGACGCGTGCGCGACCATCTCGCGCGGGGAGCGCGGCCCGACGAAGATCCAGGGCCTCGCCGCGGGCTTCGTGCCCAAGAACTATCACGGCGAAGTCGTCGACGAGGTGCGCACCGTGAGCGACGAAGCCGCGTACGAGACGAAGCGCGCGCTCGCGCGGCGCGAAGGCCTGCTCGTCGGCATCAGCTCGGGCGCCGCCGTGCGCGCGGCGCTCGACGTCGCGCGCGAGCTCGGCCCCGGCAAGAACGTCGTCACGGTGCTGGCCGACACGGGCGAGCGCTACTTCAGCCTCGACGAGTTCTTCAAGTGAGGGGCGCGCCGCGGGTCGTGCTCGTCGGCGCCGGCGGCATCGGCGCCCCGGCGGCGCTCGCGCTCGCGCTCGGCGGCGTGCGCGCGCTCACCGTCGTCGACGACGATCGCGTCGAGCTCACGAACCTGCACCGCCAGATCCTGTTCACCGAGGCCGACGTCGGGCGCGACAAGGTCGACGCGTTCGCCGACGCGCTCGCGGCCCGCGCGCCAGACCTGTCGATCGAGCGCGTGCGCGGGCGAGCGCTCCCGCACACGACGGGGGCGATCGTCGACGGCGCGGCGGTCGTGATCGACGCGACCGACAACTTCGCCTCGCGCTTCCTGCTCGCCGACGCGTGCCGGCTCGCGGGGGTGCCGGTCGTGCACGCCGCGGCCGTGCGCCTCGTCGCGACCGTGATGGCGTCGCGCGGCGACGGCGCGCCTTGTTATCGATGTCTGTTCGAGGATCTGCCGAGCGGCGACGCGCCGGACTGCGCGACCGCGGGCGTCGTCGGCCCCGTGTGCGGTGTCGCCGGCGCGCTCGCCGCCGACCGCGCCCTGCGC
>DASYCF010001306.1:0-1506 GCA_036500365.1 Byssovorax sp. | reverse complement strand
CCGCGATCTCGACGCGCTTTCGGCCACGCTGCGCCTCGAAGTACGTGAAGAACTCGGGCGAGCCGACCGCGAGGACGCGCGCGTCGGCCTCGGGCAAGAGGGCGACGCGATCGAGCGCGCGCCCGCCGTGCACGAACGCCTGCAGCGTCATCCCGTCGTGCAGCGAGGCCGCGGGGTCGAGCGCGTTCCAGCGGCAGAGCTCGTCAGGCGTGACGCCGAGGGCGCCCGACACGTCCTTCAGCGTGTCGCCCGCGACGACGCGGTAGAACGCGCGGCGGCGATCGGGGTACGCGAACGCCTGCGCCGGCACGACGACGACGGGCTTCGCCGCCGCGGCCTCGAGCACGGCGCCGCGCGCCTCGGCCACGCCCTCGCCGGGCTGCGCGGGCACGAACACGAGCGTGCCCGGCCGCAGCACCTCGCCCGGATGCACGCCGTTGAGCGCGGCGAGTGATCCGCGCGACACGCCGCGCGCCGTCGCGATGTCGTCGAGCGTCTCGCCCCAGCGCACGCGGTAGCGCGCGAGCGTCGCCTCGACCGAGACGGCGCGGACGAGCTGGTTCGCCGCGCGCGCCCCCGATCCCGCCGGCACGCGCACGGTCCACGTCTCTTGCATCTTCACGCCGGGCGCGTCCGGTGGGGTGCGGCCGGCGACGACCTGCGGGTTCAGCTCCTCGACGCGCTCGGACGCCACGTCGGCGGCGACGGCGACGGTCTTCAGCGACACGCCGGGGCCGATCGCGATCTTGTCGTACGCGAGGCTCGGCTCGAGCTCGACGTCGGCGCAGCCGAACACGGCGCGGTTCTTCGCGACGATCGCCATCGCGACGATCTTCGGCACGTAGAGCGCGGTCTCGAGCGGCATGCCCGACTCGAGGCGCGAGAGCTCCCAGAAGTCGTTCGTGTTGTACTTGCGGATCGCCGCGAGCAGGCCGCCGTAGCCCATGTTGTACGCGGCGAAGGCGAGCTCCCAGTTGCCGAAGCGCGTGTGCAGATCGGCGAGGTAGCGCGCGGCGGCCACGGTCGCGCGCTCGGGGTCGAGGCGCTCGTCGATCCAGCGGTCGACGGTGAGGCCGTAGATCTTCGCGCCGTCGGGCATGAACTGCCAGAGGCCGGCGGCCCCGGCGGGCGACGAGATGCTCGCGTCGAAGCCGCTCTCGACGAGCGCGAGCCAGAGGATGTCTTCGGGCACGCCTTGCTCGCGGAGCGTTCGCCGGACCGCCGCGCCGTAGCGCCCGCTCTTCTTGATCCACGACGCGACCATCCCGCGGCCGCGTGAGTTGTTCTTGTAGTATTCGAGGTAGCGGACGACGCGCGCGTCCCAGCGGACCGGGATGTCGGGCATCTCGAGCTTCTTCAGCCAGGTGAGATCCTGCGGCGCCGAGGGCTCGGGCAGGTTCTCGAGGGCGCGGTCGGGCGGCAGGCCGCTCGTCGAGACGCGGACGTCGCGCGCGTCGACCAGCGGTGATCCCTCGGCGAAGAACGGCGCGCCGGCCGAGCCCTCGC
>DASYCF010001305.1:0-1645 GCA_036500365.1 Byssovorax sp. | reverse complement strand
TCGAAGGGACATATCGACCTGACGACGCGTATTTCGGTGAGGGCCCGCGCGCGCTCGAGGCGAACCGCTCGCGCTACGTCGAGCGGACCTTCAACGAGACGCTCGGCTTCGACGCGGAGCTCGCGCCGGGCAGCGGGTTCTCGGTCTACGCGACCGTGCGCGACGCGCACTTCGCGGCGGACGGCAACTACAGCGACGATCCGTCGCTCGCGACCGAGGTCGCCGAGGGCGCGCTCACGCTGCCGTCCGGCTTCGGCGGCTACACGTCGTTCGCGCAGGGCCTCACGGCGAGCTTCGACACGCGAAAGCCCAGGCCGGCCTCCGGCTCCGGCGTGCGACTCGAGGCGTACGGCGAGCACGACCTCGACCTGCGCGATCCCGTGAACGGCCGCTGGGCGCGCTGGGGCGGCTCGTTCGGCGGCTTCGTCGACCTCACGGGCAAGAACCGCGTCCTCAGCCTCTCGGTCGCGACCGAGTTCGCCGACCCGCTCGGCTCGGTCGACGTCCCGTTCGATCAGCTCGCCACGCTCGGCGGCGACGGCGCGCCGATGCACGGCTTCTATCAGGGGCGCCTCCTCGATCGCAGCGCCCTCGCGGCCACGCTCGAGTACCGCTGGCCCGTGTGGTCGTTCCTCGACGGGTCGGCGCAGTACGCGGTCGGCAACGTGTTCGGCGCGCACTTCTCGGGCTTCGAGCCGGACCTCCTTCGCATGGCGTTCTCGCTCGGCGTCCGCTCGACGGGCTCGCGCGATCACTCGTTCAACATCATGGTGGGATCCGGCACGGAGACGTTCAAGGACGGGACCACGCTCAACGATTTTCGGTTCGAATTCGGCGCGACGAAGGGCTTTTGACATGATCACCTCGAATCGAGCCGGTCTCGCGCGCGCCGTCGCCGTCTCGCTCGCCGTCTCGCTCTCGGTCCCGCTCGCGGGCTGCGGCGGGGAGGCGCCTCGCTTCGCGCTGCGCGCGCCGGTGTGGCGCGATCTCGACCTCACCCCGATCTCGCTCCCCTGCAGGCCCGCGCCGACTCCCAAGGACCCTCGACACGTGAGCTGCGCGCCGGAGGAGTACGTCTCTCCGCTCGCGTGGGACGCCGCGGACAACACGGTGTTCCGGCCGCTCTCCCACTTCTTCAAGGCCGATCCCGGCGGCGAGGCGCCGAACGTCAACGCCCTCGACGAGGCGCCCGACTCGGCGTGGTTCACGAACCGCCTCAGCCGTCGGCAGATGACGGCCGACGAGCTCCGCCTCGGCGCCTGCCAGCCCGATCAGATCCTCGACGGTGAGAGCGCCGAGCCGGGGAGTTGGGTCATCGATCACGGCAAGGACAACGGCGCCTCTCCCGGCTTTCGCATCAAGGTCAAGGGCAAGGGCAAATACCTCCTCAAGGCGGATTCGAAGGAGCAGCCCGAGCGCCCGAGCGCGGCGAGCGTCATCGGCTCGGCGGTCTATCACGCGGCCGGGTTCTACACCTCGTGCGAGCAGGTGGTCTATTTCAAGAAGAGCGCGCTCAAGCTCACGCCCGGCCTCTCCGTCACCAACAACCTCGGCGTCACCAGGCCATTCGACGAGAAGGCGCTCGAGAAGGTGTTCGCCGAGACGACGAAGCGCGGCGAGTACATCCGCATGCAGGCGTCGGCGT
>DASYCF010001304.1:0-3775 GCA_036500365.1 Byssovorax sp. | reverse complement strand
AGAGCGCGACGCCGACGACGCCGACGTTGCGCGTGTCGCCGTGCTTCTGGTTCGCGTACGAGTTGCGGACGGAGCCGAAGCGGAAGGCGGCCACGGTGTCGGTCGTCTGGCGGAAGCCGTCGACGTCGAGGTCGGCGCGCGGGTCGAGGATGTAACCGCGCTTGCGGAACGAGGCTTCCTTGCCGTCCATCACGTCGAGGCCGTCGACGCTCAAGACGATCTCGAGGCGCGCGTCGGTGTTGTTGTGGACCGCGATCGTGTAGCGCTGGCCGGCCTCGCCCACGACGAAGTTCTTGCCCGTCGCGGTGTAGCCGCTGAGGAAGCGGCCGCCCTCGTCGCGCAGGCCGACGGTGACCGCGCCGCTCGCCATCGAGATGGGGCCGCCCGCCGTGCGCTGGAAGCCGTTCGCGCTCGCCATCGCGCGGGCGCCTTGCTCGTCGTTGTAGAAGAAGCCCGCCGTCGCGAACGGGGTCGTCGCGTCGCCGCGGACGAAGCTCACGGTGTCGATGCGCGAGACGCGGGTCTCGCCCCACTCGGTGCCGAGGCCGGGGCGGTCGGTCGGGGGCGCCTCGGCCTTCTCGGACATGCGCGCGCGGCCGGCGGCGCCCTTCGTGCCGATGCTCGGCGCGGCCTCGGCGGCGGGCGCGGGCGCCGCGACGACCGGGGGCGGAGGCGGGGCGTCGAAGAAGCCGCCACCCGGCTCGCCGGGCGGCGCGGCGGCCGGCGCTCCGACGTCGCTCGCGCTCGAGGGCGAGGCCTTCGACGACTCCGCCGCGCCTGCGCAACCCGCCAACGCCGCCGCAAGAACCACCGCACCGAGCCCGAACATCGTCCTCTTCGTCGTCATCACAGCCTCCGTTCGACGTGACAACGGCGCGGCGAGCCCGGCCTTACATCTTGCGCGCGACCTTGTCGGCGACCTCGCGCTCGAGGCGGCCGCCGAAGCGGCAGCTCGCGCGGGCCCGCATGTCGGGGGCACGGAGGTAGCGGGCGCGCGCCCGGGCCAGGGCGCACCGGAACTCGCCGGCGCTCGCCCACCGGTAGTCGGGGGTGCGCTCGATCGCCCGGGCGACGATCATGTCGAGCTCGGCCGTGACGAGCGCGTGCTCGCGGACGCGCGCCGGGACGCCGAGGACGCGCGCCCGCAGCTGCTCGTTGGAGGACCGCGCGCCGAACGGATCGCGGCCGGTGAGCATCTCGAACAAGACGAGGCCGGCGGCGTATACGTCCGTCCGCGCGTCGACCTCGCAGCCGAGCACCTGCTCGGGCGCGAGGTAGCGCGGCGTGCCCACCACGCGATCCGGGGCGGTCGCGAAGTCGTTCGGCGCCGGGCGGAGGAGCTTCGCCACGCCGAAGTCGAGCAGGATCGCTGCGCGCTCCGTGAGGAAGATGTTCGCGGGCTTCACGTCGCGGTGAACGATGCCTGCGCGGTGCGCCGTCTCGAGCGCGCCGAGCACGTCGACCATGATGGCGGAGGCGTCGCTCGGGCGGAGCGGGCCGGCGCGGCGCACGCGATCGCGCAGCGTCTCGCCCTCGAGGAGCGGCATGACGTAGTAAGGGCGCTCGCCCGACGCGCTCCCGGCGTCGACGACGGGGACGAGGTTCGGGTGCTCGATGTGCGCGAGCGCCCACGCCTCCCGCAGGAAGCGCGCCTGGGAGTCGCGCTTGCCGGTGGCGGTCGCGCGGAGGAGCTTGAGCGCCCAGCGCGCGCCCTCCGCGTCGGCCACCTCGAACACCTCGGACGAGGCGCCGCTGCCGAGCAACCGGATGAACTTGTAGGGCGTGCTCGAGATCGCAAGCCGCGCCGAAAGATCCACCACCGTCGCATTCATGAGCCCACCTCCCGCGCGGGCGCCGCGCCCGCACTGAGATGTCGTCACGACGCGCGCCGATGTTGCGACTCCGTCTTCGAAAGCCGCGTCGTAGCGTCTCCTCGATTGAGAGCGGCCGGACGGGTTGAATAGAACCGGCTAGGCGAGAGCGAGCATGCGCACCGTGCGGGGCGCGATGCGCACGTCGATGACGCCGCGCGGCCCGGCGAAGCCATCGCCGTCGAGGAGATCGGTCGCCTGCGCGATCTCGGCGCCGAGCGCGACCCGCGCGACGCAGTCGGCTTCGCCGCCGTTCACGAGGAAGAGCACGCGCGGCGCGCCGGCGCGGTCGTGATGCACCGTGGCTCGCACCGACGCCGGCTCGCACGCGTAGGTCGGCAGCGCGAGCTCGGTGACGGCCGCCGCGACGGCCGCGGCTGCGGCCGCGGGGTCGTCCGTGACGAGGAGCGGGACGCCGCTCGCGACGTGGCCGGGCAGGAGCCGCGTGAGGTCTGCCCGCGGGCCGACGAGGCCGTGCCCCGCCAGCGTCGGGAAGCGCGGGCCGATCGACACGCGCGCGCCTCCGGCGACGGCGTCTGCGAGGCGATCGAAGAGCTCGAGCTTCAGCCCGCCCGACGTCGCGCACACGATCCACCGGGCGCCGTCGAGCGACACGTCGCGATCTTCACCGCCGATCGACGCGAACGGGACGCCGCGCGCGTCGAGCGCCTCTTCGAACGCGCGCGCGAAGAGGTCCGACTCGATGCCGATCGGGTGGCCGAGGCCGAGCTCCTCCTCCGAGGCGCTCGTCCGCGGTCCCTCGCCGGCGACGGAGAAGAAGGCGCCCGTCACGGGGCCGAACGCGTGCATGGCGCGCGCGATGCGGCGCTCGCGCCGGGGGATGAGCACGCGCACCGGCGCGCGGCGCGTGAGCGAGAAGAAGTCGCTCGCGTCGAGCGCGCGCGTGAGCCGCCGGAAGAACGACGCCGACGGTCGCGCGCGGCCGCGTCGATCGATCGGCGCGCCGATCCAGCGATCGCGCTCGACGGCCATGTAGAGGTTGAACGCGCGCAGGCCGTACGCGAGCGCGGTCATCAGCGCGAACGCGTTGTCGCGCGCGTCGAGCGGCGGGAAGAACGGCGGGAAGCCCGCGCCCATCTCGGCGCCGAACGCGGGCACGGCGAGCCCCTCGCAGCGCGACGCGAGCTCGGTCGTGCGGCGCGCGATGATGGCGCGGCTCGGCTCGCTCGCCGGGTGGTAGTAGTCGATGCCGACGAGGTCGACGGCGCCGGCGACGCGCGCGGGGTTGAGCGGCGTCGCGTCCTGTCCGGGCGGCAGGTTGTGCGACGTCGGCACGCCCTCGATGCCGGCGGCCTCGAGCGCGCGCGAGAAGCGCGTGAACGCGGAGGCGAGGAGCTCCTCGTGGAACTCGGCCCAGTCGAGGTGCCGCGCGAGATCGCCGGGTCCCTTCGCGTCGAACCTGGTCGGCGGGGCGAGCGTGGCGAAGCGAGCCTCTTCGTCGCCCGCGGGCGGCGGACCATACGCCTCGGCGAGGGCCTCGAGCGAGCCATACTTCTCGCGCACGAACGCGCGGAACCGCGCGACGGCGTCGGGGTGGTAGTCCTGGTCGTACGCGCCGTCGCGGAAGTAGAGCGCGCCTTCGTTGTCGACCTGAACGAGCACGACGGGGCCAGCCGGGTGCAGCCTCGGCGCGACGACGGCGCCGACCGCGCGGAACCAGCGCGCCGTCTCGTCGTGGAAGGCCTCGCTCGCGTAGCTCGGCACGGGGAACGCGAGTGGCGGCACCGGCAGCACGACGGGTTTGCCGCGCGGTGAGCGTGCCTGGCAATCTTGGTTCCAGATCACGCGCTCGGGGATGCCGAAGTAGGTGAGCTCCGCGTTGATGTGCGGACCTGGGCGCACGATGGCGAGCAGCCCCAAGCTCTGCGCGGTGTTCAAGAAGC
>DASYCF010001303.1:0-5477 GCA_036500365.1 Byssovorax sp. | reverse complement strand
CGCTTCAGCGGGAGAACCACCGCGACGTGGCGGCCGACGCGGCCGACGGTTTCGTCACGGTGCGGCACGCGCGCGGCGATCTCGAGGCGATGCACGCGCTCGCGCCGAGCGTCGTCGCGGTCGACGGCGAGGCAGCAGAGGTCGTCGGCTACGCGCTCACGATGCTGCGCGAGAGCCGCGATCTCCTGCCCATCCTCGCGCCGATGTTCGCGCGGCTCGATGCGCTCGACCTCGGCGACTACTACGTGATGGGGCAGGTCTGCGTCGCCGCGACCCACCGCGGGCGCGGCGTGTTCGACGCGCTGTATGCGGGCCACCGCGCCGCGTATGGCCATCGCTTCGCGCGCCTCGTGACGGAGATCTCCGAGCGGAACGCGCGCTCGCTGCGGGCGCACGCGCGCGTCGGCTTCGAAGAGATCGACAGCTACCGCGACGAGGTGGACACGTGGTCGATCGTCGCGCTCGACCTCACGCGAGCCTGATGTCGCTCAAGCCTGCTTCGCCGGGATCAACCGGCCGAGGACGCGACCGTCCGGGCGCAGCCACCACGACGCGAGCGCGACCAGCGTGAACACGAGCGGGCCGACGACGTTCCCGATCGTGCTCCCGCTCGCCGCGTGCGACGCCGCCGCGCCAGACGATGCCGGCGTAGGCCCACTCCTTCAGGCGCGGGAGGCGCGGCGCGAGGATCACCGCGGCGCCGAGCGCCTTCCACACGCCGAGCACGACCACGAAGTAGACGGGTACCCGAGCTTCGTGACGCCTTCGACCGAGTTGTGCGTGCGCATGATCTGCATGACGCCGCCCGAGCCCACGAGGAGCGCGGTGACGCCGGTCGTCACCCAGTAGCCGATGGTCTTTGCTTTCACGGTATTCGAACTCCGATAGGCGCGTTCGCGGTTCGCGTCAGTCGCCCACGGTCGAGACTCTACTCGGCGCCCGCCCAGCGGACTTCTCCGAAACTGCTTCTCGCTCCGCGACTGTCGCGCCGCCGACCGGGCAGAACGAGGAGGTCGCGCGCTGCCCTCGTCGCCGGCGCGCGTCCATGCGATGCTGTTCCTCTCGCCCGCGGCGCTGGAGATCGCGCGCGCCGCGCCCGTGCTGACGCCGCGCGAGGTCTGAGGCGTCGAGGCGCGCGCCCCGCGCGGCTTTCAGCGGCTCGCTACGTCTGCTACGGATGTTCGAAGCTGGCCACCTGGGCCCAGCTCGAACGACGCCCTGATGAACGTACGCTTGCACATCACCGGCGCCGCCTCTCTGGCGCTCGCCGTCGTCCTCGTCGGCGCGTGCGTCGCGCCCCCCTCGGACTCGTCGAGCAGCGACGAAGCGCCCGTGGGCGCCGCATCGAGCGCGCTGCACGTCCGCGCCGACGGGCTCTTGCCAGGCATGAAGGCGTGGCGCGGCGGCAAGCAGATCACCGCGAACCCCGTTTGTGCGAACCCGCAGCTCAGCTACTTCGGCGGGCCGGTGATCCAGACGCCGGTGATCGTCCCGGTGTTCTGGAACTCGACCGTCAACGCGTCGGTGCAGGCGAGCCTGCCGCAGTTCTACGCCGACGTGACCGTGAGCTCGTACTGGCCTTGGCTCGAGGAGTACGACACCGTCGGTCGGACGCCGGGTACGAACCAGGCGATCCTCGCCGGCAAGGCGCTCCCCGGCGTGGTCATCGCGCCGCTCCAGTGCAACCCCGGCGGCAACAACTGCGCGCTCACCGACGCGCAGCTCCAGGCCGAGCTCGCCCGCCAGATCACGCTCGGCGTGCTGCCCGCGCCCGTCCTCGACTGCACGGGCAACGTCGAGACGATCTACATGGTGCACTTCCCCGCGAACGTGTCGCTGCGCGGGCCGGGCAACATCCGCTCGTGCGCGAACGGCGGCTTCGGCGGGTTCTGCGCCTACCACAACACGGGCACCGTCGGCCCGACGGCGACGCCGCTCATCTATGGCGTCGTCATGGACCACTTCACCGGCGGATGCGCGACGGGCTGCGGCGCCGATGGAAACGCGCTCGACGACACGACCGACACCGCGTCGCACGAGCTCGTCGAGGCCGCCACCGATCCGGACGTCGGCCTCGACACGCAGACCGCTTATGCGTTCCCGGCCGGGTGGGGCGACAACAACAACTGTGGTGAGGTGGCCGACATTTGCGACGACGGGAGCGCGGGCGACACGATCACCGTCTCCGGGCGCTCGTGGAGGGTGCAGCAGAGCTGGAGCAACGCGCAGCACCGGTGCACGAGCTCGGGCACGCCGCCCGCCGTGTGCGCCGGCACCACGGTCACCGGCTGCCGCAAGTGCTCCTGCGGCGACGACGGCGCGGCGTGCGGCGGGGCGAGGCCCGTTTGCGAGACGAACGCGGCGAACGTGCTCTTCGGCGCCTGCGAGGCGTGCACGTCGACCCACGAGATCTGCGCGAACGGGACGTGCCTTCAATCGACGACGCCCGCGCAAGACGACATCTGCAGCTGCACGCCCGCGACGACGTGCCCCGCGGGCGACGACTGCGGCAGCGTGTCCGACGGCTGCGGCGGCATGATCACGTGCGGCGCGTGCACGCTCCCGGCCACGTGCGGCGGCGCAGGCAACCCGAACCAGTGCGGCTGCACGCCGGCGACGACGTGCCCCGCGGGCGACGACTGCGGGGTCGTGCCCGATCTCTGCGGCGGCGTCGTGAGCTGTGGCACCTGCACGGCGCCCGCGACGTGCGGCGGCGGCACCCCGAGCGACCCGAACCGCTGCGGCTGCACGCCGCTGACCGCCTGCCCCGCGGGCGACGTCTGCGGCCTCTTGCCGGACGGATGCGGCGCGATGCTGTCGTGCGGCGCGTGCCAAGGCACGGAGATGTGCGTCGCGAATCAGTGCGTGCCGATGACGACGGCGGCGAGCTCGAGCAGCTCGATCGCTTCGTCCTCGAGCGCGGCGACCGGCACGGGCGGCGCGTCGTCATCGAGCGCGACTGGCGCAGGCGGCGCGTCGTCATCGAGCGCGACTGGCGCAGGCGGCGCGTCGTCATCGAGCGCGACTGGCGCAGGCGGCGCGTCGTCATCGAGCACGACTGGCGCAGGCGGCGCGTCGTCATCGAGCGCGACGAGCGCAGGCGGCGCGTCGTCATCGAGCGCGACGAGCGCAGGCGGCGCGTCGTCATCGAGCGCGACGAGCGCAGGCGGCGCGTCGTCGTCGAGCGCGACGGGCGCGGGCGGCGCGAGCTCGTCGAGCGCGGCCGTCGGATCAGGCGGCGCGCTCGCGGGCTCGTCGTCGTCGAGCAGCGCCGCGTCGAGCGCGTCGTCGGGCGCAGGGGAGGGCGGATCGACCGGCGCAGACGGCGCGACGGGCGGCAGCGACCTCGGCGGCGGCTGCGGCTGCGAGGTCGCCGGCGCGCCGCGGACGTCGACGTCGGCGCTCGCCGCGCTCGGGTTGCTCGCCCTCGCCGCGCTCCGCCGCCGTCGTCACGCTCGCGCTGCCGACGCCGCCTCGTCCTAGCGCGCCACGCTTCGCGCGTGCGAGATCAGCCGCTTGCCGCTCCGACGCCGACGCGTCGATCAGAACTTGCCGCCGATCGCCGCGCCGCCCGGGAGCAGCGTGAGGCCGACCTTCGCCGGCGCGTCGCCGACGCGGTCCACGACGAAGAGCGTCACGCCCGCGGCGGTGGCGACGCCGCCGACGATCCACGCCGTCGTGTTGATGGGCGTGAGCGTCTTGCCCGACTGCGCGGCGTCATAGCCTGTCTGCGTGCAGACGAAGGTCGGACCCGGGCACTCCGCCGCTGCCGTGCTGGCCTTGCTGCGCAGGACGAGGCCGGTCGCGATCGCGACCCCGAGGCCCACGACGCCGACACCCCCGGCGACGACGCCGATCACCCCGAGCGTGTGCGGCCCTGATCCCGCTCCGGGAGGCTCTCGGACGCGCTCGCCGCGGCCTCGGGCGCCGCGCTCGACGTCGCGGTCGGGCCCAGGTCGGCTGCGGCTGAGGCGCTCGCGGCGGCGGTCGGCGCGCTCGTCGCGGCCGGCGGAGCGCTCGCTGCGGTCGGCGCGATGCCGCTCGTGCCCCCGCTCGCCGCCGCTGCGCCGGTGCCGCTCAGCTGGGGCTCGGCCGGCCGAACCCCGCCGCTCGCCCTGCCGAAGCCGAGCGTCGATGCGACGGCCGCGATCGCGATGACGACGCTACGACTTCGGCAAGTACCAGTCCCCGATCGGCGACGCGCCGAGCGACGGGTGCGCCGCGCACCCGGGCGTCACGTTCTGCGAGGACTTCGAAGGCGTGGCCGACATCGGCTCGCTCGCGGCCAAGTGGCAAGGCACGAGCGACGGCTCGGGCACGCTCGTCATCGCAGCGGCCGCCGACGCGCCGTCACCGTCGCACGCGCTGTCGGCGACGGCGGGCAGCGGCGACCACATCTCGCTCTCGCACACGCCGTTCGCCGGCGGCGCGTCGACGGTGCACCTCGAATACGATCTACGCGTCGACGCGAACGCCATCGCCCGCGCGAGCGACCGCGCGGTGCTCACCGGGGTCGAGATCGGCACCACGGTCGTCGGGGTTCCCACCGTGAACTTCTTCCTCGGCTCTGGCGGCCTCGAGCTCCGATGGCTCAATCCCACGACCGGAGTCGAGGGCGTGTACGACTTCGACGGCGAGGTCCCGGCGGGCGACTGGAGCGGCGTTTGGGTCCTCGACATCACACGGAGCGACGGATCCATGGAGGTCACGCACGACGGAGCCAGCGTGGGCTCGGTGCCCGACAAGCTCCCCGCCGCGTTCCTCCTCCCGAGCGACGTCACGCTCGTCGCGGGGCTCCTCGGCAACACGGACGGCACCGGCATGGTGGGAGTGACGATCGACGATCTGCTGCTCGACCTGAAGTGAGCCCCGCCCGTGCGTCGAACCCGGGTGGGTTCATGTCGGCCCGGCAGCCGGTGAGCCCGACGTCCGCGTGATCGACGGTCATGAAGTCGAGCACGTCGCGCGTCTCCTTCTCGAGCTGGTGCACGAAGAGCGGCGTCGGGAAGACCTCGTGGATGCCCGTCTCCTCGAAACCCGGCGGCGCCTGCCGGAACGTGTCGGGCCGGCGCGCCCGCGCGAAGGCGCGACGCTGAACGCTTGTCCGCGCCCGGCGCGGGTAGTAGCGAGGGCGACGCGCGGGCCGGAGCATCGCGCCGCGCGACTCGCGCGTCGGGGAGGGAGACGACCATGGCAGAGGCAGAACCCGTGTTGATCGGCGCTGGCGGCAAGGCCATCGCCATGAACCTCCTCTCGCCCATCGGCACCTGGGGCGACGTCATCCGCAAGCGCATCCTCTATTTCGGCCTCCACCTCCGCGGCCCGAACGCCTACGTCGCGCCCTTGCTCGAGCTCTCGTTCGTCCAGTTCGCGCGCTGGGTCGTCATCCCGAAGGGCGGGTTTCCGCATCTGACCGCGGAGCAGCCGAAGGAGCGCCTCGAGCACGACTATCTCTTCTTCTCGAGCAACTACAACGG
>DASYCF010001302.1:0-1987 GCA_036500365.1 Byssovorax sp. | reverse complement strand
GAGCCCGTGCCGTACGTGCCCACGGGCGACGCGGCCGACGACTGCGGCAGCTACGTGCACCTCAAGTGCGGCCTGCCGGAGGCGACGACGAAGCCCGGCGACTGCTACGTGCTCACGCAGCAGTGCCCGTTCCTCTGCGGCAGCCTCGCGTTCAACTGTCACGCCGTGAACGAGTCGTGCATGGACGGCGGCTTCATCGCCGACGCCGACGTCGACCTCGACTGCTCCATCTGCCTCAACGGCGTCGGCCGCTCGACCGAGGGTCACGCGCGCATCGACTGCACGGGCGAGGATCTCGGCGCCTACTTCGCCGCCGCCGCCGAGCTCGAGGACGCGTCCGTACACGCGTTCGTGCGCCTCCGCGCCGAGCTCGCCGACCTCGGCGCGCCCCGCTCCCTCCGTCGATCCGCGGGCGCCGCCGCGCGCGACGAGCGGCGACACACCCGCGCGACCACGCGCCTCGCGCGGCGCTTCGGCGCGCGTGCAGCCCGCGCGCGCGTGGCCGACGTCGGCCGTCGCACGCTCTTGGAGATCGCGATCGAGAACGCGGTCGAGGGGTGCGTGCGCGAGACGTTCGGCGCCCTCGTCGCGACGTACCAGGCCGAGCACGCGCGCGACGGCGGCCTCCGGCGCGAGCTCGGTCGCATCGCGCGCGACGAGGCGCGTCACGCGGCGCTCGGCTGGGCGATCGCGCGCTGGTTCGACGCGCGGCTCGACGCCGACGCGCGCGCCCGGGTCGCCGCCGCCGCGCGTGACGCCGTCGAGGATCTCGCGCGCGCCCCGTCGCTCTCGGAGACCCTCGGCGGCGGCGCCGCGGGCCTGCCCGACGCGTCGGCCCGCCGCGCGCTCGTCGCCGGCCTCCGCGCGAGCTTGTGGGATCGGGATCTCGGCCGGCGCTCGCGTCGCGACAGCGCGTCGGCCGCGTGAAGCGCGCAGATCACGGCGCCGCGGGCGTGCAGGCGCACGCGCGAAGGCTTCGTCGGACCTTCACGCGCGCGATCGGCGCCGCCGCCGTGGCGGCCGAGCTCGGCGCGATCGGCGCGTGCAGCTCGAGCGACCCGTCTGCGCCCGTCGGCGGCGGCGCCGCGTCGCTCGCCTCGGGAGACACCGGCGGCGCGGGCGGCGGCGCGCACGACGCCGGCGCTCGCGACTGCAAGGGACAGCCCTACGTACCCGACGCGTCGCACAACTGCGGCGAGTACGTCTACCTGCCGTGCGGACCGCCCGCCGACGCGGCCACGTTCTCGCAGTGCTACTTCACGGCCGACGAGTGCCCGACCGTCTGCGGGAACCCCGCGTTCAACTGCCACGCGGCGCCCGGCCTCTGCGACGAGACGGGCAAGTTCATCCTCGACGACGACGGCGGCGTCAGCATCGAGTGCGCCGTGTGCCTCGGCGCCGGCGGCGGCGTCGGGCGCGTGCCGCGTGGGCTCTCGCTCCGCGGCGCGCGCGGCGGCGGCGTCGGCGAGCACCTCGCGCGCGCGGCGTCGCTCGAGGCGGCGTCGGTCCTCGCGTTCGGGCGGCTCGCGTCGGAGCTCACCGCGCGCGGCGCGCCGGCCGAGCTCGTCGCGGCCGCGTCACGCGCCGCCGAAGACGAGCGGCGCCACGCTTGCGCCACCACACGGCTCGCCGCGCGGCGCGGTCACCACCCGATCGCGCCGCGCGTCCGGCGACCTCGGGCGCGCGGTCTCGTCGCCCTCGCGATCGAGAACGCCGTCGAGGGCTGCGTCCACGAGACGCTCGGCGCGCTCACGAACGCCTGGCAGATCACGCACGCGGCCGACGCCGACGTCGCCGCGCTCGCGCGCACGCTCGCGAGGGACGAGCTCCGTCACGCGGCGGTGTCGTGGAGCGTCGCCGCGTTCTGCCACGAGAGGCTCGACGCCCGGTCACGCGAGCGCGTCGCGCGCGCCGTGCGTCGCGCCGTCGAGCGCCTGCGTCGCCCGGCGAAGCCCGCCTGCCCCGCCGCGCGCGGGCTCGGCCTTCC
>DASYCF010001301.1:0-2059 GCA_036500365.1 Byssovorax sp. | reverse complement strand
CGGCGACGTCGAGGAGGCGGCGGTGAAGAACGTCAAGGAGCCGCTCCGCTACCGGCACCTGCGCTTCCCGGGCTGACGACGCCGAGCAGCGCGGCGCGCGGCGAGGAGGGCGGCGGTGAGCAGCGCGGCGAGCGCGGCCGGGGCCGTCGGCGCGTCGGCCTCGGCGGTGCGGCAGGAGCAGCCGCTGCTGTCGTCCGCCGCCGCGTCGCCGCCGCCCGCGCCGGAGCTCTTGCCGCCGGTCCCGGTCGACGTGCCGACGCTCGACGCGCTCGTGGCCGGGCCGCCCGTGCTCGACGTGGCGCCGGACGCGCTCGACGTCTGTCCCGCGCCGCTGCCCGAGGTCGACGCGCCCGTGCTCGCGCCGGTCCCGCTCGACGACGTGCCGCTCGCGGTCGACGACGTCGACGAGGCGACCACGTCGTCGGTCATCACGTAGTCCTCGATGAGCCGGGTCGGGTAGTCGGTCATCACGTAGAGGACGTCGTGGTTGCCGGAGCTCGCGGTGACGGGCGGGTCGAGCGTGTCGCGGGTCGAGACCGCGAAGGTCTGCGCCGGCGGGAGCGCGGGCGCGAGCGACACCGGGTCGAGGAACTGCGCGAACATGCCGTAGCCGTAGCTGTCGCGGTACGAGAGCACGTAGTGGTCGCCGTCGAAGACGAGCGACGGCGACTCGGCCGCCGACTGGAGGAGCGAGACGACGCGCTGGCCCCCGGACGGCGTTACCGTGCCGTCCGCCGCGACGTGCGCCGCGCGCAGCGTGCCGACGCCCCAGGCGACCACGCAGTCGCCGGCGTTGCACACGAGCGGCGTGATCGCGCCGAACTGCGACGACGCGCCGAGCGACGTCGTGCCCTCGAGCTGGAGGCTCGCGTCCACGCGCGCGAACTTGGCCGCCGACTCCGTCGCATACGCGACCACGAAGTCCGTGCCGTTCCAGCCGACGCTCGCGGCGGTCGCGAACTGCTCGACCGCGGTGACGTCGAACAGCCTCGTCGGGCCGGTCGTGATGGCGCCCGTCGTGTCGAGCAAGGCGCCGTCCTCTTCGTCGGGGCCGAACGAGATCGTGTTCGACCACACGAGGATCGTGCCGCCGGGTCGCGCGGCGATCGCCGGGAACGCGTCGGCCTGGCCGGTGTCGACGGCGAGGCCCTGCGGGTCGAGCACGGCGCCGGCTTGCGATACGCGCGCCGCGTAGATGTCCCCGTCGGCGTTGTCGCGCGCGTCGACCCAGGCGACGACGAAGTTCGTGCCGTCGAACGCCACGGCCGGCGACGTCTGATTTGCCGCCGCGCTCCCGATCGCGAACGGCGTCGCGTCGATCGGCGCGCCGTCGAGCCCGACGCGCGCACCCCAGATGTTGTCGTAGCCCGTGCGATCGTCGGCCCACACCACGAGGTACTGCGCGCCGTCGAACGCGACGGCCGGCGTCACGTCGGCGTTGGTCCCCACGAGCAGAGGCATCGGGGGCGAATCGACGATCGCGCCGTCGTCGCCGATGCGCACGGCGAGGAGCGCGTCGTCGTCGCCCCACGCCATCAGGAAGCCCGTGGCCGTCGCGTCGGTCTGGAACGCGACGCTGGAGGTCAGGAGGGGCACGCCCACGGGCGGCGCGACCACGGCGCCGTCCGCGCCGACGACGACGAGCAGGTTCATCTCGAAGAACCCCCCGGTGCTGAACGGCAAGCCGGTGACGAGGAAGTCCGTCGCGTTGGCCTTGATCGTGAACGTGTGATCCAGACTCCCGGGGTCGGTGAAGAGCACCGTCGGCGTCGCGTCGATGACGACGCCGCTCTGCTCCCGCACCACGTCGGCCTGCCAGGAGTTCGGGTTGATCTCCTTGTCGAACAGGAGCAGGCACGTGGCGCCGATGCACGCGATGCCGTCGGCGTTGCCGCTCGCGTCGACCGGGATCGGCGCCGCGTCGACGGGGGTGCCGTCCGGGGCGAGCCGATAGATGCGCGCGTGCGACCCTTCTCCCGTGAAGACGACGAAGTTCGTGCCGTCGAACGCGACGGGGCCGCTCGCAAAAGGCGCCGAGAGCAGGACGGGCGGCGTCCCG
>DASYCF010001300.1:0-2343 GCA_036500365.1 Byssovorax sp. | reverse complement strand
CCCCGCGAGCGTGTCGACGGCCGCGAGCGCGCGCTGGAGCCTGTCGTCGCTCACGTTTCCGCACCGGCTCGCGCGGCTCGTGCTGGTCGAGCAGCTGTACCGCGCGATGACGATCCTCCGCGGTGAGCCGTACGGACATTGAGCGGCCGGGCGTAAGAAGTCATCATGAGCGCGATGGGGAAGCTCGGGCGCGGCCGCGTCGCGATCGGCGCCGCGCTCGCGGCGGTCGTCGCGCTCGGCGTCGCGTTCGCGGCCTCGCACCGGCTGCGCGACGGCGCCGTCGCCGCGTATCGCGCGTTCCGCGATCCGAGCCGCGTGCGGCTCGACGCCGACCACGGCGACCACGGCGACGACGCGCCGCTGCTCCCGCCAGCGACCGAGATCGAGCAGCCCGAGATCGGCCTCGACTTCGATCGCGCGACCGACGCCGACTTCGGCGACGCGGGCTCGCTCGAGCAGCTCACGCTCCCCGATCTGCCCATCCCCATCACGAAGCGCACGCTGCAGTTCATCTCGTACTTCGCGAACAGCGCGGAGGGTCGCAAGGCGTTCATCGAGCGGCTGCGGCGCGGCGGGCGCTACAAGCCCCAGATCGAGCAGGCGCTCCGCGACCAGAGCGTGCCCGAGGATCTGCTGTGGCTCGTCGGCATCGAGAGCGCGTTCAACCCGCAGGCGGTGAGCCCGAAGGGCGCGACGGGCCTCTTCCAGTTCATGCCCGAGACCGCCGAGAAATACGGCCTCGCGATGGACAACTGGATCGACGAGCGCCGCAGCATCCCGCGGGCGAGCGCGGCGGGCGCGCAGCACCTGCGCGATCTCTTCGAGCACTACGGGCGGTGGGACCTCGCGCTCGCCGCGTACAACTACGGCAAGGATCCGCTCGACGCCGCGATCGAGAAGCTCAAGTCACGCCGCGGCGAGCGGAACGTCGGCAAGCCGGTCGAGTTCAAGGACCTCGCCGAGTCACGGCTCATCCCGAAGGAGACGGCGAACTTCGTGCCGCAGATCCAGGCGTTCGCGATCGTGGCAGCGAACCGCGGGCGCTTCGGGCTCGACGACCTCGACATCCAGCCCCCGCTCGACGCGGGCGAGCTCGTCGTGCCCCAGCAGACGCCGCTGCGGCTCGTCGCCAAGGCGGCGGGTGTCTCGGTGACGACGCTGCGGGAGCTGAACCCGGATCTGCTGCGCGACAAGGCGCCGCCTGGGAGCGACGCGATCGTCCTCGTGCCGGCCGACAAGCTCGACCGCGCCGTGGCTGCGTTTCCGGCGCTGTACGCGCGCGAGGTCACGAGCGCGTCGGGCTTGCCCGAGCCGCCGCCGCTCGCGCCGCCGCGCGAGCGAGGCAAGGGGGCGTCGTCGTCGAGCGCCGCCGAGCCGCCGATCGCCGCGCTCCCGCCGCCGCCGCGAGCGCCGGGCGACAGGTCCTCGCTCGAAGACGGGCTCGTCGTCGAGCGGCGCGAGGCGCCGGGTCCGAGCGAGTCGATCGGCGCCCACGTCGAGATGGTCGAGCCGTCGCGCGGCGGACCACGACCGACGGGCAAGGCCTGGGACGTCCCGGCGTCGAGCGTCGCCGACAAGGACGCGGCGCGCGGCGTCGCCCGCGTGGCCGACGCGGTGAAGAAGCTCGTGCGCGCGAACGGCGCCGCGTCGGTCGAGCTCCGCAAGCACGTCGCCGAGGGCGACCGCCGGGCGCTCGAGAAGGCGCCGTACGGCGCGGGGTGGCTCGCGCTCGGCGACGCGCTCTTCGGCGACGGTCCGATGAGCGGCGCCGCGCTCGTCAGCCCGACGAAGCCGCTCGCCTCGGTCCTCTTCGCCGATCTGCCGCGCGGCGGCTTCCGCGTCACGCTGAAGGTCGAGGGTCCCGTTTCGCGCGAGCGCATCGACGGCGCCGCGCGCGCGAGCTTCGCGCGCCTCTTCGACGACGGGCTCGAGGCGGCGCCGCCCGGCAAGGACGAGCGCCTCTCCGCGAGCGGCCCGATCACGTCGCCGCGCCTGCTCGTCGGCTGGATCGCGCCGCCCGAGGGCGCCGCCGAGGAGCCCGCGCTCCGGCTCGCGCTCGTGCTCCTCGCGAACCACCAGACCGGGCGGCTCGCGCGCGCGCTCGTCGAGCGGAGCCTCGCGTCGCACTTGCGCGGCACGCTCGACCTCGGCGACCGCGCGAGCGTGGCCGCGCTCGAGATCGAACCCGCCGTGCCGCACGACGCCGACGAGGTGCTGCGCGAGCTCGACAAGGCCCTCGAGGCGTCTGCCGAGGGCGCGACCGCCGCCGACGTCGCCACGGCGAAGGAGAAGCTCCGCGTCTACCTGCGCGCCGAGCGCGCGCGCGGCGGCAGGCCCGGCGAG